>JBGTFK010000064.1:0-32917 GCA_041747305.1 Candidatus Nitrosocosmicus sp. | reverse complement strand
CTTTAATCTCATCCCATAATTCATCAGGAATCTTAAGTATGACGGGAAGTTCTTTATTACTCTCCTGAAGGATACAGGTCATACCATAGTAAGAAAATCAACAAGCTATAATCCTATCGAATTTTGGGATAGGCTCTTAGCTTTAATAGCTGCTTCCAATGATATCTTAGGGGTTTCTATATTTTCAATTCTAATTACAACTCCTGTTTTCTTTTGCTTTTTTTTGAATAAATACGAAATACATCTAGGCTCTCTTTCCATCTGTGTGCGAACATGGGACCAGTGAATTCAAAAGTTGAATCATGACCAAAATGCCACATGTTAACTGTCCATAACATACAGTCTGGTATCATACGATCATTAGTGTCAACGATGACCTTATTGGTCTCATTATTAGAAGAGGATTTCTTATAATCCTCAATTAACCTTTGTAATCTTTCCTTTACTGTTGCTAATGCACCTGATAGTCTAGATACGCCAATTAGATCAATTGGTATAGGATTATCAGTACAAGCTACCATAACAGTAACCCTGTCTGTATTATGTACTGTTATCTTTAGTGTAATGTCATCAAGTGTAATTTTTTTTAGTGTAACGTCTTTGTTACTTCCATCATCTATATTCTTGATTACATCACTGTTTGATGATACTAATATGGAGCGTAATCCCTCACAAATAAAAGACAATCTAATATCATGAATTGATGGTTGATCTATTTGATGGATTCTTAAGAATTTTAAGAATGCTTTCTGTTTGTTTGTTAAATTAGGAGTAGCCGTCATATAGGTAGGTGTCACTGAATTGCCAACCTTAACACCTTTGAGAGTATAGAAAGCTTGAGGTGATCTATGGACAAATCTATCATTCCTTTCTTTCTTAAAACAGAAAAGATATTCCTTATATGACCATGTTTGTAGCTATAGTATAATCCGTTTATACTGAATGATAAAAAGTCTTTATAAGAGAACGGCCTATTCTCTTTGTAGACTATTTCCTTCATTTTATCAAAAATAATTGTCTCTGAACTCATGTGTCAAGTCATTCCATTTATCTCTTTCAAAGTATGCAAGATGTGTCATTGCTTGTGGCTGCGAAATCCACCTGGCGACATGTTACTATACTGATGAGACAATTAATTTTCATCTTCGTATACAAAGCCACTTTCTTTTATATTATCTGCACAAGAAGAACAAAACCATCCGGATTTCTTAATCCATCTAATTTTTAATTCATATTTTCCAGGGCTAATGCAACCCAATCCGCAACATTTATGAGGTTTAGAATAATAGTTTTCTATGCTGTGAAGTGAATGTTGCTTATGCTTCATGATCAACTTTCACCTCGCGCAGTAGAAGGGATTTGTTGACCGAAGTTCTTGACGCCGAGGTCCATACATCCCGTTTTTCGTTCAATCTTTGCATAGTACAATGTGATTCCATAATCTCCGTATTCAACCAAAAAGTTCGTAGTTTCGTTAATTCCATATTCCTTTACTATATGAGACGGAATATGAAGTTCCCAATAATTTGAAGATGGTCCACCACATCTATAAGGCCGAGCAGTTGATTTGCTTCCCATATTAATCATATAAATGATATTCAAAGTAATAAGGCTCTCTAGAAGCGTTTCATTTATATTTGATGTCGTTACTTATTGCGGAGATCAAATACTATAAAGAATAGACTGCATTGCGATAATTTTTGCATTTAAAATATTTAATCTCAATAAAAATTGGAAAAAGTTAGAGAAGATCTTGAATGGCAATTTTACATTTTATCTTATATTCCTTCATTGAGTATCGTTCTTAAATATGTATCAAAAATTTGATATAATTAGACAATTTTCGACCAAAAAAATGCGGGGGGACAAGATCCGGTCGGCAACACACAAACACAAATCACAAATTATGGATTTTATTGTTATGCATGACTATGAGTTTCTGGTTAGTAAAGTTGTGCAGTATTAATCTTTGAGAAAAAATTCTCAAACCGATTTTCCATTTCTTCTCTAAATGACCTAAATTCTAGTTGATGTTGTTCTTGTATTTTTCGGATCATTTCATCTTTTTCTGCTAGCTTGGTTAGTATTATATCATGACCTTCATGGTTTTTCTTTGTTAATTCCTTAATCTTCATTTTTAATTTCTTTTCTTCATTAATTGTCAAAGAGTCAGCTGCTTTTAGATAATCATTTAGTAATTCCTTCTCGGTAGGTTTGTAATATGATTTCGATAGACCTATATCATGTCCCATTAGCATCTCAATATTGGCGGGTCCCATAATATTCTCACACGTACTTTTAAAAAATTTTCTAAATCCATGGGCGGATTTGAATTCGTATTGTCTTTGACCTTTTTTTAAACCAGAACGTATGTTTTGATGAAGTAAAGCTCTACATAACAAGGTTCTTACAGCTTCATTCCTTAATTTGAGTGGACGAATTGCTGATCCAGACCTCGCACCAAAGGTCATATTGGTTGTTTTCCATAAATTCCTCATGACCCAGCTTTCCCCAGAAATCTTTTCGCCATATGAAGAACGATATTGCATCCAAGTTTTTAATGCATGATAAGCTTCGGATGTAATGAAACAATAATATTGTTCGGGTTCTCCCCCATAAACAATAACTTTTGCTGCTTTGATGTTATGATTTTCATCCTCATACGGGGTAATGTGTTTCCATTTCAGATAATCCCATGCACCTATTCTTACACCTGAAGAAAGCATAAACAATATAATGGGTTTTATTCGGATGTCAGGGTATTTCATTAATTGATTAATTTCTTCGACAGTGGGAGCCCGGTCATCTGATGCATGTTTTCCTTTAGGTATACCTCTTGAGATGAATTTCCAATTTATAAGAATGTCATTCACGTCACAAAAAAGTTTGACTGGTTTGTAATAATTAGAAATAGTAGAGGCAACTATTTCCCCCTTGGTTACTCGTTCTTTTTGATACATGATAAAGCTTAGTAACGAGTCTTGAAGCCATTGTGGATTTTCTTTGGCAATATTATATAAATGAATTAATCTGTCTTCTATTCCTTGACCTTTTATTTCAACAAAGTCTAAGAAGGCCCGAAATCGATCGGGGTACCTTTTCTTTGTTTGAGGAGACCGAATAGAGTACATAAAACGAGTATATGGATTTTGACAAATTTGTATATGCGGGGTAAAGGCCAATTTTGATAATTTGTTATATTGTTGGAACCTAAAAAGCATACAGAAATGATATGGACCGAGTGGGATTCGAACCCACGACCTCGGCAATGCCAATGCCGTATCCTACCAGGCTAGACGATCGGCCCCACCTATTTATATTATTTTTTGTGACATTAATATTTGTTGAGATAGAAGTTATCTTCTTAAAATAAATTTTTGAAATAAAATCATTTGTATCGAAAACGATAGAAATCATACGGCAAAATTTGCATAAATTATTCAAATTTTTTTTTGTTCCAATCAATTTTTAATTTTTATGCTCCAATATTCATAATGGGTGAAAAAAAGAGAGTACAAATTGAAAAAGAACCTTACATTGCGGTTATAATTCCAGATAAGATCGAAGGAAAAAAATTCAAACCAATCCCTATCGAGTACATAAGCGGCGACAATAAAGAGGAGATATGTTTTATCAATGAGAGTCTTAAAATCGATTCAACAGGAATAACCAATAAGGAAGTTATCCATGATTTCCTAAAGAAATTCCTATCAAACTGGAAAAACATAAAGAACAATCAATCTGTAAAAAATTATTTGTACTTGAATGCTCCGGACATACAACCCACTGAATATGAGGGTTTGAAAAAAAAGTATTTGGAACTTGAGGAAAATTATCTAAACAAATAAGCATTTTCGTATCAAAAATGGCATATTCTATCCAGAAAAAAATGGACAATAAATCAAATTAGGAATTTGTTGTTTTACCGCTTTTGTCATATTAGTACAAAAGCTAATCTCGAGTTTGACTATCATTAATATTTTCTGTCAAAGTCGTACCAAAATTTTTGATGGAAAATTGAAAATATGATTCGAATACCACTACACCATCTCTATAATAATGAAAGGTAACCATTGCAACTCATTTTTTGCCTTTTCATGATAATTGGAAGTCGATAATCAAAGAAACATCAATCAAGACTGTTTATGATCAAACGTTCCTCGATTGAATGTGAGGTTCTATAAAAGTTATCCAAAGTAAAATTTCTTTTTGGATTACTGTCAAGCACAGGATAAAATTCATTGATTCAAACTCTCGAATCTTAAATTATTTTGATCTGTGAGCCATATCATAAGACATCCTAATACAAATCAATAGGAGTATAACGGAACGTATGCTAGAATAATTATGAAATTTTCTTAGACCGTTGTTGTCATGGTCTGTCATAATTTAGCGGAGGCACTAATAGGATATTACATGAAGTAATACAATGGTAATATTGATATAATATACTTCGTGTAGAATTTTATCGGTGATGAAAGTAGTAATGCCAAGCTGTAAGAATTTATTATTAAATTCTTCATTTACAATTCTTTTCTTCTCTGTTTTGTTTCTAGTCCCATTATCAGCAAATAACGTGGTATCTAGTTCTACAGCTAATAACTCTGCTGCTGATGTCCAAGTGTCTCAACTTGACCCTGACAGAAATATCATTACCAGTCAAAATACAGGAAATTCCAATAGTAATACTGACGATGATAGTCAAAACCAAATACAACAAGAACAAACTAGCGACATTTCGTTAGATGATGAACAAACAAATGAAGAAGTTTCTGAAAATCCAGAAGTAAATCAAGTGTCCGAAGGTCAACAACAGCCTATCGGAGAAATACATCCGGCTTGTGGTCAAATTGTTCAAGGTAATGTAAAGTTAATTTCGAATTTGATTTGCAAGAGCGATGGACTAATAGTTGGAGCAAATAACACCATAATAGATATGAATGGATTTTCACTTAAAGGTCCAGGAATAAACAGCAACAAGGTCGGAATCATGGTAGGGGGCCAGCATAATGTAACAATATCTGGAAACGGCATCATAACAGGTTTTCAATCTGGAATTTATTTATCTGGAAGTAATGACGTGTTCGCTCATGAGATAAATATTAACAACAATAAAGTAGCTTTTTACTTAACTGGTGCTCAAAACTCTGAAATAACCAATAACATGGTAAATAATAACACCATTGGTGTTGCTCTACATTCGTCTGATGGTGCAAAAATCAAGTATAATCAATTAAGTCAAAACAAACTGTCAGGAGTCACATTAATCAATACTGCAAATACCTTGATAAGTGGAAACAACATATTAAATACGACGAATGGAATTTTCGTCGATACACAAAGTTCCTTAAATGATGTGGACTTTAACAATGTATTCAATAACGTACTGGATATAAACAATGCAAATAATCTCCCGATAAATATTAACAATAATCATTATGCTAACAACAATTGTATGACAAGTCTTCCATCGGGTTTGTGCATAGGCAGGTAGTAAGCACTAAGATAGCAGCAGCAAAACGTCTATTTTTATATATTATAATTGGCAGAAAATCTTTGAGAATATAAATTAGAATAAAAATAAAGCGTATTTGTTTGGAGTCTTAGTTTATGATCAGTCTATGGAATCAACATGTTATTGTCCATATTCATTTCCATTGTGTTATTTGAAATCGAATGATTCATCATTGGAGCCATCGTGGACATATTTTCACCATTCATATTTAGTGTACTCATCATATTTTGCATCATCAATGGAATCCATTGATCCATGAATTTTGAATCCTCCATCATTATATTCATTAGTTCCATCTCCTTATCAGGGGTTAATACGAGTCCGTAAATTGGGGATTCACCAAAGTGATTGTTGATCATTGAAGGATCCATATCCATGGCTATTGTATTATTATTAGAAGTTGTCCAGGTTGTAGGCACATTTAACACAGGCCCATCTCTCATCGTTATCGTAACGGAACCCTGAACTGTTTGGTTATTTCCATCCATATTCACATCATTAATGGTTGCGTTGGATATTTGATGCAGATGAGGACCTGATCCATTTTTCATTACCATATCAAATGTTGAATGAAAACCTGAATCAGTAAGGTTTGACGGATTAAAATAGCCCATCCAATGACCTGCCAATATCCAGTCATTATTTATGCTTGCTATAGGGCCATAGCCAAATTTATAATCAGTAAGAGCTCCCGATAATGCTTGTGCATTTGTGCCTGTTAGAGATAATAGTACTCCAGCAATCACAAAAGTGCTTAAAATTCTAAAAAAGTTAGTGTACATAAACACATGAATATTTTATAGAACGCCATCTATTAAGTTTTATATAGTAATATGTAGAATTTGTAGAGCCCCAAATCATAGAAGCATCTACTCTTTAGTTTGTAACAAAATGGGACCAATTTTCAACTATTAAATTGAATTTTCCAAACCAGAAGATTAAAAGTATTTAGAATAGACTACTTTTAGTATGGAGGCTAAATTATTTTGCATTTTGTGAATTGGCAAAGAGATATTGTAATCTCAAAAATTGATGGTAAAATAGTTGTAATCAAAAGAAATAAGACGGTGAAGAGCATTAACGAATATCTCTTAGTTTTCATCTTTACATTTATTTCATTTATACTATTGCACCCTACAGCCCCGCTTAGGACTGGAAAATCTATTCTTCTAAATGAAGGTTCATTTAGCAGACAGAAATTAAAGGATCTGGGAATTCATACACCCAGATTAATAGAAATCAACGAGGATGTCATCATTGAAGAATATATTGAGGGCGGTAATCTTTATGGATTTCTACAAAAGAGCAACTACTTAGAAATTGTTTACAAGGTTGGCACACTCACCAGGAGTCTGCACGATAGCGGATCTTGTTTTATTGACAATAAGGCTCAGAACTACCTAGTAAAAGATTTTGAAATAATACGAACTGACTTGGGGTTGATACAAAACCATGTTTCAGAGTATAACAAAAGCCTTGACATTGGTATTTTCTTGGCTAGTCTACTGGATTTAGATAATGAAAAGTATAAAGTCATAGAAAAATCTTTTTTGAATGGATACAAAAACAATCCAACCGATAAATTGCCGCATCTATCAGTGATTGTAAGAAATATTGCTGCCCTTGTGTTAGTTTCTGATCATTATAACCTGGCAAAAAACCTACTAAAGAAATCAGATATCACAAGTAGCTAGATTGGTGGTAATTCCACCTTTTTATCAAATCCACCTGATCCAAATTTGCAATAAAAGCACTTATCAGACATCATATAAGGGATCTGCTGGATTACAACAGCTCCCAATTTCAATGCTATCTTGGTAATTATTCTATATTTTAAAGGCATGGCTGGAATAACCTCTTTAAAATAAACATTATAATGATCAGGGCAAAATTTAAGGGTAACATTCGAAGTAGGTTTTTTATCAGTATCTACATTTTTACTATTTGTATTTAAAGTCTTGGCGACATTTATTTGCTCTCTAATATACTCGTGCTTCGGACAAGGACAGTCTTTTCCTCCTGGATGTTTATAAGCTGGAGTATTTTTCCAATCAAATCCTGGAAAATCTTTATCAAAATCATCCATTATTACTCATATGTTAATCCACAGGATAGAATATAAATATATGTTTGTATGATATTCACAAGCTTCTGAAATATATTAGTCATGGGTAGTAAAATAAATGATTTTTAAATCTTAAAGTAATTATTTGACTTTTTACTGTTTGATGATTAGCAAAATCGGCTGTCATCTTTCCACTCAAAATATTACCGCCTTTAAAACTAATTTTTTTTCTAAAATGTAGTCAGTGAGGGCTTTTGAATTTATTTATCTTCGTTCATTTAAGAAACAGATAACCGAAATACAATCAGAAAAAATATATCTTTCCATATATTAACAGGTTGTAAGCGGCGTGGTTCAAGAACAGAACAGTGGAAATCCAGCTACAGCTACTTCTGCTGCAGCTTCAGGATCTACGACAAAAAAAGACAATAGATCGGAAAATTCAATAGATTCAAATCAAAAGACTCTGTTAGATTTCAAGATATCATTAATAGAAGAGCAAAAACTCGGGGAAACCCAGATTGAGAAAATCAACGAAAGTATTGAAGAAACAAAGAAGGTTATTGATGAAGAAAGAGTAAAGTTAGAAGCTGAAAGACTAAAACTAAAACAAATTAATGAAGTAAAGGATGCGGATTACGCAAAATTTACAGAATTAAAGAGCAACCTTATTGAAGAAAGAAAAAGAATGAAGACATTGGATACCAAAGCATCCAACAGCGGCGGAGGTCCAAGATCAAGAAGAGACAGATATAATCTATCAAATTTGACTAAAGCACTAGAGCAAATAGAGAGAGACATTCAAACAAAGAAATTATCTAAGGATGAAGAAAGACGGTTGGTCTTAAAATCAAAGGAGATAGCTACTAGGTTACATGCATTAAAGGTCATACACAAGAAGGAAGACACTTACAAGTCACTGGCAACAAAGTTTGATGATATAAAGGGAAAGATGAATGAAATATTTGACCAAAAGGCTGATGTAGGAAAGGGAATTGGTAAAATAAAGTCAAATTTGGACGAGTTGCTAAATAGAAGAGAAGAACTTTATGAGGAAAGACGAGGTGTGATCCACAGAGTTAGAGAAGCCGGGGCTAAGATAGAAATGGTAGATACCCAACTTAATGCTATAGAGTTTAAGAGAAATAGGTTACAGCATTCTTCGGAGAGACAGAGACGTTATAGTCCAGAAAGAAAGATCAGACACGAAATACCTCAAGACAAAATGCGCAAGAACAGAGAAAATCAGGAATTATGGAATTCATTAAAGGAAGTCGCCATGAAGAAAATGTCCAGCGGAGAGAAACTCACTTTCGATGAAATGAAATTGATTTATGCAGAAGAATCTGACTAATAGGGATAGTTAAGAAAATCAATTTTTAATTTTTTACGACTATAGTAATTGAATGCTTTGAAAAAAGACAGTTTTCAGGTATCTATTATTTTAATTCTTATCAATATTTTTTTAAGGCAAATGAGTGGTCCCCAATTTCTGAAGTCTGTATTGTAATCCAAAGATTCAAACTTACATTCGTCAGTCCCGTACCTGCAATAAGCATCCCTCAATCTAGGAATTAAAGATATAAGAGAAATCATAATGGCGTTTACATAATCTTCCATTTTAAAAAACCAGCTCATAATGAAATGAGATAAACTAACAATTCTAGCAAACTATTTGATGATTAAACCTCAGAATGATACAGTGAGAAAATCAATAGTAATTTTCCATACACAAGGACAGAAAATTGATAATTAAACAATGAACGGGCTAGGTGAATCAAAATATTTAAAGGCTATTAAACAAGTATTAGATAGCATTTCAAAACTAGCAGGTTTGAACCAAAGTCATCTTGTCAAGGGCTTTGTGAACACGAATCTCATAGCGAGTAGTGTATAATTACACAACCAAGGCCAAGTATCAAGAATTGTGAGGTTCCAAGAGCCTTTTTAAAGGTTATTTATTGATGTATATATTATAGAGGGGTCTCTAAACACATTTGTCTTGACTATTTTATAATGGAGACAAAAAACGACACAAGGTATACAGATGTATACAGATGTATACAGATGTATACAAGTACTGTCATAATTAGTTAATATATATCTGACTGTACATATAATGAATTCTCTTTATAAAGCATTTATAACAAATTCGTTCTTTTAAAAAAAAGCCGCGTATCCATAATCTTTGAATACAATATTAGGCTTGAATAACACTATCATAATTTCTAAAAAGCGTTATATTACTTATAATAATTCGATACTCATTTACAAAATCTGGAAAATATTTAAAATAATTGTTCATAGATTTATAAAATTTTGTATTTTCTAATGGGGCATGTTCTATGTATCGCACAAATCGACAACGAGCCTTGAATTAGACCCCCATCGATTCCTTCAATTTAGCATTTCAAGGCGAGGAGTTTAACGGTATTATGCTTTAGTCATTTAATCGGCCTAGGGGCTATAGACAAACTTCGTATCCTGTTTCGAAAAATTGATAATTTGTCCAGCTCAAAAAGGTCAGATTTCAACTTCCATTATTATCCTGGTTCAAAAGGCTTTCTAATACTCTACATATAACAAGTATTGATAACAGTAATAACTTTTTTAAAAGAAATAGTACTGTTGTCAACAAAGCCAGGGTATCAAAAGTTGTTTGTCCGTAGAAATTTATGATGCGTGGTAGATATCCAAATAACCTTTTTAGCCCCAGTGATTGATTTCTAGATACATGGTTTCGGCCACCTTTCTTGAGTCTGCGTAATATTTTATCCCTTTGAGGGCCGCCATATTTGCGGACCGGTCTTGACTTCTTTATTTTTTCTTTTTGCAGCAAAAGAGTCAACTGCAATAAAAATATCAGTTTCAATAACATATTATAACATGTTATACTATGTTATTATATATAATAATATCTATCCACATTTTTTCACATGTCAATAGAAATTATTAAACAGAAGCACATGCTAATATGATTTATGCCTGTTAGAAGAGGAGGAAGGAGCGTGGTTACAGTAGAGATCTTTGTGGAAAATTATGAGAAGATGAAACAGAGAGCAATCCAGAAACGCCTAAATATTAAAGAATATGTAAACGATTTTCTACAAGTATACCTGGAAAAGGAGGAGTTCCTGTCAAGGGTGGCTCCATCTTTATCAGTTGATTCTTATCAAGGAAACAGAATAACCCTAAAAGACGTCAAGAAAAAAATTCTAGTTGATGTGTTCTATGTAAACGGGGAGTTACAATGTGAAGCCGACCAATCAAATAATTGCATTCATACAAAATTCATCTGGATGATTCCTGAGATCTCCAAAATCAAAACAAATGGGCAAAAGATTAACGAATAAAATTCTTCTTAGAATAGGGCAAAATCTGTAGCAAAATCATGTTACTGCAGTTTAGACAGCAATTCCTTATCTAATTCAAGATTAGAATTTTGGATAGTTTCATTATTACTCACAGGTGCCCTTAACCTGTGGATCGGATGGCTTAACTGAACACTTTTTAGTCCCTTCAAAAATCGTGTCTATGATGCAAAGGGTTTATTTGGCACCATATGGCGTGGGTTTGGGTCACGCTAGTAGACTCTTGATATTAGCAGAAAATATGAAAAAGCCCGGCATTGAAGTGCGCTTCTCGTCTTTTGGCGAAGCCCGTACTTATATCCAGAGCCAAGGATTTGAGTGCGAAAAAGTTCCTCCAGTGGAATTCATGTGGGGAAGGGATGGTGAATTTTCAGTTAAAAGCAATATAAATAAGATACCCCAATGGCTCGTCAATTTACCCGTTCAAATAAATAAGGAAATCAAATACATGAAGAAATTCAATCCCCAGATTATAGTATCTGATTCCCGCTTATCCCCTCTTATAGCTGCAAGAATACTAAATTTACCAAAAATCTTGGTTATCAATCAGGTCAAACTTCTACTAACTCCCAGACTGCGAGAGTTCAAGGCAGGGAGATTTTTTGAAACATGTAATGGTGAGATAATGGGAGGTATTTGGAATATGTCCGACAGAATTTTAATACCCGACTTACCTCCACCCCACACCATTTCAGAAAGTACCATAAATTCTGTAAAATCAATCAAATCTAAATCATATTATGTTGGATTCATAACCCCTAGAACAACAATTACTGATAATGGCCTTTCAAAAGCAAAGGAAGTTCTACAAATTGACAGTACTAAACCACTTATTTTTGTCCATATAAGTGGACCCATCGGAACTCGAATACCCATAATAATGAAGCTCATCGATGTTTTTAAGGAATACCCATCTATTCAGTTTGTTTTCTCTGAAGGAAAGTCAAACGGTAATGTGATCCCCAGAAAAATATCTAGTAATATGTGGTATTTTGAGTGGTGTCCATACAAAGACGAAATATTTTTTCTTTCTGATGTCATTATTATGCGTGGAGGCCATACTGCTATATCACAGGCCATTCAATATGGAAAGCCCATTATTTCGATTCCTATTGAAAGCCATGGAGAGCAATTGTCAAATTCATCCAAGATTGAGAGACTTGGCATAGGAAAGGCGATTGATTCTAAAACAATGAACCAGACTATACTTATGAATGCGTTAAACGAATTGATTTATGATAAATCTTACGAAGACAGGATATTGAATTTGATGAAGATAAGTAACAAACTAGACGGAATTCAAAACATCAAGGATATCATTCTTTCCTATGTTTAATGAAAATTTCTTAAAATCTAGTTGGCTATTTGAGTTTGCATACTTATCTGCAGCTTTAGCGAAATCCTTTGGTTCACTCTCAACTAAATAATTTTGAATAGGAATGCTTTGATGAGCATTATAGCTCGTATCAGTTAATTTTGTCAGTTTCTTTTCGAATGCTTGTGGAGGAAAACTAAACAGAAGAGGTGTGAGAAGCATTTTTTTTGATTGATGGAACAGTTTAATGTTTTTCTGTATAAACCAATTAGGATGAATAAAAGGAATAAATGGAAAGCTTACATACAGAGAGTCTAAATTAGTATGCAATAAGATCTTGATAATAACTTGCTCATAAATCAATCGTCGAATTTTACTCCCCTTTTTCTTGGAGATATCATCCTCCTTAGAGGCATTATTAATGGGTAAAGAGGATGATAGTGGTATATCATCCATTGTGTATAAATAAAATGTTACAGAATCGACTGGATAATTCTTAATTATTTCATCAAATTTTTTTATTTTTTTTATCAGTTCAAGTCGATTGTAATAGAAAAAAATTGGCAAGGGCATGTAACCAGAATCTAAAACCTGTACTAGTGACAGCAGAGAACCATCATCATAAATGGGGCATACAACAATATCCTGTAAGAAATTAAAAGGAGTGCAATCAGACCCTTTAAGCACTAACAAACTAACGAATGCAATATTGTTTCCAATAAGTATGTACAATATTTTATCGGCTTGAGTTTCATCTCGTACCGAAGCAAGGCCTTTTGCCTTGCTGGATAATTCAGTCTGAATGAAAAAATCAAGATCATGCTTAAAATATAAGAAGGCACCATCTTTGGGCTCGCTCGATTTTGAAGTTTCGATCTTGATTAGGTATTTTTCACCCTCCATCAATAACTTATTTGCTATTGACAAAACGCTTCTAGATAAAGTATCGTATTCAAGCTTCAGTGTTGTGCCTATGAAAATATAAGATACTCCGGATATCTTCCTTAATAACTCGGTAGCCTGAACTAGTTGTGAATCATCGTTTAAGAATATTATCACATAAAATCCTTCTGTTTTGATAGACTTTGGTTTATATTTATTTGATTTTAACAAGGCTATTGCTGACTCTTTTAAATATTTTATGAATGAAGTGGACTTAATTGTAGGGTCTATCACGATAGCGTGTTTATTATCTGTGGATAATGGAAAATCCATGTTGCTCATTTTGATATCATGTAATTAGATTGATCACAATAACGTTCACCTTGCAATGGAACAATTATGAATTTATGAAATCGAGAATATTTTTCCCATCAGGAGCATTAGGGACACGTTGAAGATATTCCTTAAACGATTCTTTTGCAGAAGCGTCATTACCAAGGTTTAAGAATGTAATACCCAAGTTCTTGTATATTGGTCCGTATCGTGATGGACTGATATCTATCGCATTTAGATAATGCTGTTTCGATTGTGAATAATTTTTCCTTTTGAGGTAATAGTTTCCTAATCCCCTATGGGCTAAGTAAAATTTTGGATTTATCTCTATAATTTTTTCATAAAGTTCTACACATTTTTCATTATCCTGCTCGTTAAGAATTCCTGCGATCATCAACAACAATTGCGGGTTGTCTTTGCCATCATCGTTACTGGCAAGTGCTTGTGTAAGCAAATCTAATGCTTCTTTAGATTTACCTTGGATCTTTAGTCTTTCAGCTTCTAAGGAAATTCGATTACTTTTTTCAAACATAAAAGAACTGTTCTTAAGTATGTCTTTTGCATCTTCCGGATATATCATCATGGTTAAAAAATCCTCCTGCGCCCATTCACTAAAAAATTTTTCTTCTGGAATGGCTCCAAATGAATCAGGTTCAGGAACATAGGTCAACAATCTTTTTTCCTCAGGATCATAACCGGTCACAACAGTAGCAAACTGAATTGTCTCATTTATACCAGGCAAGATAACGATTAGAGGGACTCCCTGACTAAGTCGTTTCTTAAGATCATCCAAAGAGCCGCGATATACTTTGGATAATAAATTGAATTTTTTCTCAATAATTTCTAACCCTTCTATAAAAACCGAGCCCTTATGATTCGCGTATGGTGTAATTCTCTGTGATATTTCATCCTCCGGCGTTATTTCACCCCAGAATTTTGTTAATACATTTATTACAAGCGGAAAAACTACATTATCTTCATTTTTACTAACAATGGGAAGTGTTATCTGTATATTATTTTCTTTTTCATTTTTATACACAACGTATCTATGCTAGATAGTAAATAAAATCCTAATGCTAGCGCATAGGGCCATTTAGATATTGCACCTGCTTACCCTAATGGATACTGAGAAAGTTCTCTAGAAGATCCCTTCCGGGTTTGCCACTCTTTTCGGGATGAAACTGCGTTCCAAATAAGGGTTTTTTATTGAAACAAAATAATTCGTTATTGCAGTGAGAAGAAGTTCCCAACAACTTAAAATCATCGGACAGGGTTGAAATACAGAAATTGTGACTCTCGTACATTCTAACAGATTTATATCCTTCAAGGATGGGTGTCGGTTCTAGTAGATCAATTTCAATTGTATCTTTGATTTTGTGAATCTTTTTTAATGTGCAACCTAGAGTCAGTCCTAGAATCTGCCCCCCATAACAAATCCCCAATAGTGGTTTGTCTAATACTAAGCACCCTTTTACAATACGTGAATTTATTTTGTTGATAAGTGAGGAGTTTTGTTGACGGCCTGATAAGATGACGTTATCAAATCTCTCTAGCAGCTCTAAATGTGCATCAAGAGCATGAATTTGATTACAATCATAGCATTCAAAATTATTCTCAAGTTCATTTAATAGTTCTACAATGTTGCCTATGAAGGGTGAAAAGTTGTTTATTAAAAGCGTTTTCAAGTGTATTTTAATTTATTATATGAATGGAAATTATTTTTAGTTTGCTATTGTCCAACCAAAAATTCTCTAGATAAATAACTATTTGACAAAATGTAATCAAAAAAATATTAATTTGATTGTCCTCCCATAATTATGACACAAGGGATTTAATTGAGAGCCAGAAAGCCTATAATATTAATTGATGATACACCCCAGTCCCAAAAGATCATAGAACTATTCAAGAAAAATGAAATAGAATTCGTAAAATATCATATACAGAAATTTGAGGAAAGTTGCTGTGGAGAGTTACCAACTACAAAAGCTCCATCCGTTATAGCAGCCGAGGGGATCTTTAAGGAAGAGTCACTAATTATGAATTATATAGAATACATGAAACAAAAGAAAGCCAATGGAGACTTGCAAACTAAGAAAAATGAAAACATACAGAAAAATCACATAGACGAGACAGATAGCGCATATTGGTAAGCGGTTTGCTAATATTCCGATTCAGCTTATAGTAAATAGTTGTTTAGACAGGAACGAGTGTGCTTCGTCTATTTTGACCCTCTCCTGATTCATAGTGTCACGAAACCTCACCGTGACAGTGTCATCCTCAAGGGTTTGATGATCGATTGTAAAAGCAAAAGGAGTTCCGATTTCTTCAAGACGACGATAACGTCTTCCGATGGAACCAGATTCATCATAAAAGACATCAAAATCCTTCCTAATATTGGATAAGAGTTTAGAAGCTTTATCCTTGAACTCCTGTTTTTTTATTAATGGAAGTACGCCAGCATGAATGGGTGAAAGATATGGTCTTAATTTCAAGACAACTCGATCATCATTTTGCCTATCTATAAAGTACGAATGCTCGAGTATGGAATAAATACACCTATCTACTCCCAATGAGAGTTCAAATACGTGTGGTAAAACTTTAGTATCGTCATCCATTACTTCGAGATTAGTTTTACTGGTAACCGAATGAGACTTTAAGTCGTAATCGGAACGATAGTTGCAAGCAACCAATTCTAACCATCCTATTGAAGTATCTACCTCGAAATCAAATGCAACAGTGGAGTAAAATGCCTTCTCTTGATCTGACAAACGTCTGAGTCTAGTCCTTTTCTTGTCTATTCCAGTTTTATCAAAGAACTCGACAAGTAATGCTAGATAATAAGCAACTAACTTATTTGGTAATATCTTTTGCTCCAATGCTTCTTCAACGGATAGTTCTACTATGCGAGTATCAAAAAATCTCAAAACGGTATTCTTTATTTCATCATACTTTTTCAAATCATTTAATTTCGCAGGATTACAAAATATCTCGATCTCAGCCTGGTAAAATTCCCTCAGGCGCAAAAGTCCCTGTCTTGGCGATATTTCATTTCTAAAACTCTTGCCTACCTGGGCTATACCTAACGGTAACTTCCCTCTGCTTACCTTAAATAATCTGGAGAAATCGACAAAAATGGATTGACATGTCTCAGGTCTTAAGTAAGCCTCATCTCGATTTGGTCCGATCTCTATCTTAAACATCATATTGAATCTTTCAGATTTAGAAATTTCACCTTTACAAAGGGGACATTTGATATTGTTCTTTAGTATTAAATCATCAACGTTTTCATTTTCCAGTCGTTCTGGTACTTCTATTTTTGCCACTTCTTGTATCAGCTTGTCTGCCCTAAATGAGCTTGAACATTTTTTACATTTAACTATGGGATCGGTGAAATTAGTCAAGTGACCTGAAGCCATGAATACATTTTTGCTCATGATTTGAGATCCATCTATCTCAAGCATGTTGTCTCTTCGAACTAATTCTCTTCTCCACAAGTCTAAGAATTTATTCTTCATTCTTACGCCATTAGGGCCGTATTCCCAAAATCCAGCATTTGCATCAGAATATAATTCGCTACTTGGAAAATAAAATCCACGCTCTAGCGCTAACTGTATTATTTCATCATAGGTATTCATCGATAATTAATCATATATGAAAATTCAGATCCTTAAATCTATTTGTGGGTAAAAAATATTCTATTAGCAGTTTTTTTATGAAAAAAATAAAAAAAACCGGCTTAAACTGCAATAAAAATCATTTAATAAATAGATTTTAATGATAATGAGTAGATTAGGAAACTATGAAGCCATTAAAAAGAAAAGTAACAATAAAGGTAAATAAGATTTCTACTCAGCACAAGTTGTGGTTTTATTCTAACCTTGAGAGGTCTAAATAATATCTCCCACCCATTTCAACAAATGCAGTTTTAATCTAAATTAAGTTATTGAACTCATGTTAAAACTTTCTCAATAACTATATTTAATCAAAATTTCATGCTTGATTGCTACTGGGCTTGTCCTCAAAGGTAACCTCCTCATTTGTCACATCTGAAGTAATTATTTTTGTTTCTTTCACTGGCTTTTTTCTTATGACTACCTCTTCACGAATATATGGGTTCTTGAGTACTACCGGGACCTCTCTTTTTAATGGGATAGAAATTTGAGTTCGAGAAGACACAGGCTTTTCAATATCAGACCCCTCTAGCCCTTTGGTTTGATCAGGAGGAGTTTGAGTTTGAGAAGACACAGGCTTTTCAATATCAGACCCCTCTAGCCCTTTGGTTTGATCAGGAGATTTTTTTATTTCCGTCTCTTCATTGTTAAATGGTATACGTTCAATGGTAACCTTTTCATACGTCAAATCTATCTCAACGGTTTTTGTTTCTTTAACAGGCTCTTTTATGATATCGACTTTATCCTCGACAACTTTTTTTGAAACCTGTAGATTCTCGCCTATTACAGGTATTCTAGTTTCCATTTCTTTGGACATGTCCGATGATTTAAATCTAGAATAGTCCTTGAATGCAGGTTCGGCTGTTTCCTCATATTCTGCTAACTCGGTTTCGTTCACTTTAACACGGAGGATATCTCCATCAAAACTTTCAGCGGTTGAATTTGGTATTACAAACCTTTTCTTGTTAAACAGCCCCTTCTGTATCACAATGAAATTATCGCCAATTTCCACCACTTCCCCCAAATCCAAACCGTTGGTGCCAATTACTTCTTTTTTAATAACATTTTTCCAATCTATATTATCCTTATTGTTACTAACACGCACAAATTATATTTATAACAAGATATATAAAATAATATGGATAGAGATTTTAACCATGGTAAATAAATAAATTCCGAATTAGGATATTTCTTCCTTGAAATTCCCAGGAAATTTTAAAGTAAGTTTTTCTCGCTGAACTTCAACATCGAATTTCCGCTTTTCATCGATTTGATATTTCTTGATGACAATCTCGGCTAGTTTAACCATCTTCTTATTTATAATAATTTCTTCACCCCATAGTTCAAACGTCTCTTGAGTCCTGGTTTGGTCGGCTGGTTGAATACTGGTTTGGTCGGCTGGTTGTTGAATACTGGTTTGGTCGGCCGTCGTAACATATGAAAGTGAAATAGGTTTCTCACTTATTACATTCTTATTTGATTCTTTTGCTTCTGGTTCCAAGCAAACTATCTCTACTTCGCTCCCAGTCGAGTCAGATTGTTTGTTGTCGTTTTGATCTGTTCTTTCATGTAGAAATACGTCTGATATCTTGTTTTTGATTTGAAAGAAAATTTCACTTATCTCCTTGTCACTGTAAGAATCGAAAACTTTATCGTTTATGAAAATCTCTTCATATCGTAAGGGTATCTCAATATCCTTCTTAACTGTAATCCATTTCTTTTCAATTTTTAAGTTCCCATTCTCACTTTTTTTGGTAACGTCAACCCTTTCGTTGTATAACGGAATTTTTTGCACCAACTCTTCATTTTTGATTAACCCACTACTATCAAGATTGCTTATTCTTCTATCATCCGATAATTTTATACCGAATTGATTCTCATTAGATTGAGAGACCATCTATCTAACCTATACTATGATGACATGAATGGTATATACATCTTTTAAAAAAAACATAATCAAACCACTACCAGCGCTTCATTTTCTTTTCCAGAATGGAGGCCTTGTATATTTGGTGATCCATGTAAGGTGGTTTAATAACAATAGGATAAGAATCGTAAATTACTTCGCTATTATTGTCAATTTTGAGAAAAATTTTCTCAGGTTGATCCAAGTTAAGCTTTTCCTCCTTTATCCGAATCATAAATATTGTTAAATATCTTGATTAATAAGTTTAATAGTAAACAGGGTACAGTGTCAAACATCTTTTCCTAACCCTCCCAAATTTAAGAATCGACCAGCAGTTCTTAACACCTTACATTTGATCCAAGGGTAAATTATTGATTCACGAAATGCAAGCATCATAACCAAGCTGGTTGAGAATAAAATTAGATAAATACAGAAAGAGAAATGGCTAGGGCAAATTCAGAAATGGTAATTTTTGGAAAATCCCTTGTCAACTCTGTAAAATGGTAGGCACTTTATCATGTTTTATAAAGGTAATAAAGGCTCTCTAAAGGGTAATAGTTCCTAAAATGGTTGATCATTTTTTACAAGGCATGAACATTTACGCTGAACCGGGATTACCTAGCATGCATACAATAGACTGCCTTTACTACCTTCTTTCTGTGGAGCTTGTTAATGGGTCTGGTATATATATTAGTGGGATTATAGAATTTAAACTATTTTAGGTTCATATGCATTGCACTACTATTTTTTTGTTGAAATCCAAAATTCAACCGACAAATACAATATTGAATAGGGTTAGAATTTTATTAAATGTAAGTTTTATTCGAATTCTAAAACTAAATTACAGTCTTAAAATTAGATTAGAAATATGATGCACTTGTCAAACAATTCAAATTTTTGAGGTCTTCTGTTATGGAGAGTATTCTTGAATGACTCTGAGTTTTTTAGCTTGATTCGACAGATAACTAATCAAATATTGTTGGTTAATCAAACATACTATGTTCAATAGTCCGGTAGTTTTACTCACGAATATGAAAGTAAAATCAAAGGAATTGTGATTTTCATTAACGATTACTCAATTACAAAATTTCTTACGAATTCGATGTTATCAACATCATTTCGAACAGAGTCAATAGGTGTTTCCATAATGAATGGAACTTTGTTTAATTTCTTGTGATTTACCAAATATCGTAACCCACTTACTCCAATTTTACCTAAGCCAATGTGATAGTGTCTATCAAGATTAGATCCCAAGTCTCCTTTTGAATCATTTAAATGAATTATTTTTATATTTTCTATACCCAAATGATTATCTATATTATCAATGAGATTTGAAACACCACTCTCATTAGATAAATCATAGCCCGCGGCAAATAAATGGCACGTGTCCATGCACAATCCGTAATCATTTTTCCCAAGGATATCAAATATGTTTTGGATTTCCTCGATCTGGCTTCCAATACTATTTTTTTGTCCGGCACTATTTTCTAATAGGATTTTGACTCTGTTTCTTGGTAAACCTAAGTCGTTGTATGTATGCAATGATTTTCTGCACGCATTCACAAGTTGGTTTATCCCATGTTTTGATCCCTGACCTAGATGACTTCCCAGATGTATAACTAGATAAGGTATGCCCAGTATACTACAACGCGTTATTTCATCTGTCAACACTGATATTGATTTTTCATACACTTCACTGGTCGGTGCCGAAAGATTAGGCAAGTAAGGCATATGTACAACAACAGATTCAGGACCAATTGGACTATTCCCTAATTTTTCTTTAAAGGTATCGGTTTCATGCGGAGTCAGTTCCTTAGACTTCCATTGTCTCGGACTTCTGGTAAATATCTGAAATGCTGAGGAGCCGATTTTTAATGCATTATCAACTGAATTTGAAATACCCCCACTAATAGACACGTGGACACCTAATTTTAGAACCAATGTGGATAATCTTGTAGACATGAAATTTATAAGTCAATCATTTAAAAATCCACACTAAACAATATGACTTGCATGCAATTGAACTGAACAGCATCTACCCACAATGACAGGAGAATGGATATTCTAAAAATCCACATTTTATGTTGCGTTACCCTGATGTTACTGTCCTCCTAACTTGGACAAAACTATAATAATGACAAGTTTAGATCAACAATAATATTCGATATGTCATGTCTTGGTACAACTGAATAACGGACATAATCCTAGGGGTAAGAACAAATGAGGAAGCAAAGGCCACAACGAGTTCATTAACCCTATTCATACTCTTATAATGTCCGATGAAATACGTTCATCTAAAAGTATGCTATTTCTAGCGAAATAAATTAATCGATATAATATTTATGACGTATTCTTATTTAATCTACTAAAAGATTATATAATTCATTTTAGTTCAAATAGTCAAGACAGATGTGAGATAATCAGAGTGTTCTAAAGGCGGGTTACGCAAATTTAATCCTAACAATATGACTTTAGAGTCAATTTGATTTCTACTCTATTTAGTTTTGAGAAAAGCTTCAAGTAAAAAATGCAAATTCCCCTGTACCTCAACTCCTGAATCCTTTAAGACTCCCTAAATTTTCTAAAAAATAAAATTCATAGTAACGAAATTATAACGCTTAAACAAAGTTGATTCATAACAAATCATTTTTCTTGACCTCATGTTGAGACCTAGAAATGATTAACTTATTTGATTATGAGAGAATTTGTTTTTGTTTCCTAGAGGAACAAACCTAATCCTTATGTAAAGCGGTATCAACATTTTACGTGTCTAATACTAAGAATTAACAACGCCTAGAAGTTTGCCACAGCTAATAAACTATCCAAAAAAGTACCTTATGATTTATGGCAACCTTTTATAAAGGATGTCATAAAAGTTTGATTAATACATAGAAATATCATGTAATAAATACTCTAAGCAGCGCCGTATTAAAATAGTTATTTACACTTTAATGTTATAATAATTGGAGATATTTTTACTATAGAATAATCAAAATAAAATAGCATTATTTGTTTTCAAACTGCTTATATCGTATGTTTGAATCGTATGCTTAGACAAAGATATGAATGACAAAGATCTAAATATTGTTTGGGTGTGTACTCAATGTAATCAAAATTTTCTATTTTATTCAGATGTTCAAGATCATAAGACTAGCACGGGCCATTCTAAGATTTATAAATTTGATTTGTTGTCCGGTCGCATGATTGACAGGATAGAGATGAGTTAGTTTTAAAATATAAATTAATATTAGATATACATAAAAAGAGGACAATTATCATTTAATCAAAAGCCGGGGTCGCCTAGCCTGGAAGGGCGCAAGCCTGGAAATTAGGAAACTATATAGCTTGTGGCCCGTGAGGGCCTCGAGGGTTCAAATCCCTCTCCCGGCGCCTTTTCTCATCGGAATTACCGTTTTTAGTAGCGTCATTAGCCTTGTTATTACTAAATTCCGTAGCCGCTTGCACGATTTGGCTTTGGTCATAGGTCTTTGAACCCTAGAGCTCCTCTCGTTCCACAAATATTTTTGATTCAAGTTCAATAGTATCTATCTGGAAATTACTAAATTTAGTAGCATGCTCATCGACTACCAATTGTTGATTTGATGTATCTAGATTCTCACTACATCCTCTAACAGGAATGGATACGGCTAAACTCGAACCATACAACATTGGTCTTAATTCATTCGCTAATAATTTAGATAACAAAGGATACTCATTTCTATAGTAATTCTACAAATAACTTCTTTTCCAATACCTAGCTGACATGTGGAATTCTGTAAATCTAAAAAATCGGAAAATTCATTTTATGAATAAACTAAAAGGGTGCAAGGGTTAAAATACTGAAGGTTGTAATAAAAAAACTAGCAGACTAATTTTTGTATTTCATCCAACATTTTGATAAATCTAATATGTTCGCATCCGTGTCCTGCATTGCGAGTATCATGAAAAGAACAATATAGAGTTTGCTTACCTATCATAACTTCAACATTACGCTTTAACTCATTATCTCCGATTACAAAACCATGATCATGTTGGTATTTGAGATAATAGTAATCCATAATCTGCTGTCGAGTATTGAATTCTAATTCCTCTTTCTCTCCACTGGCACTGGTTTGTTCTAACATTCCTGTTTTTGTATGAGTTTGCAACAATAGAAAACAGAGAAGTCTTATTATATATTCTTATTGAACATTATACTATTCGAAAATGACTTAAAACTTAAATAGAACCAATTGATAAGCCCACACTTGGTCCATGCCGGGTCTGTCACATATCTCACGTGCTGAGAAACTACAAATAGATTTCATCCTGAAATTTACTTGGCTCTGGTAACCCGCTCGGTATTTCTATGACCTTTTAGAATTAACTATTTTTTCAAAATGGTTTGGAAATTTATTTGTGTTCTGTCTCCTCGGGTATTGCTGACGAGTCAAATCCCCCATTCCATCCTCCTCAATTCAACAGGTCTATGAAGAATTAGATTCCCTGTTTTTATAACAGCGCTTCGGAATTCCATTCTTGATTTAAGAGTATATCATATTTATGAAATCAAGAATAATCTGGAGGGTTTTCAGAAATTCCTTAATTTATGAATCCATGAGTATACGGTATGGATTCGAATCCCATTCCTATTTACCATTAGAAAAAAAATAGCCCTTAATAATTTCACTTTTTGTCAGGACTGTTTTATAGTATTATAAGGTAATAATTTAAAGGAACACGGTTTAATTTTATGCTTATCTTTTCATCTAGGTAAAGTAAACACAAAAGTAGAGCCAATTCCGTTATTGTTGTTAAAAGCCCAAATTCTTCCGCCGTGAGCCTCGACTAATTTTTTGGTAATAAATAGTCCAAGACCAGTTCCAAAAACTGAATCTGTTGTAAACTTTTCAAATAACTTTGGCAGAATTTTTAACGATATCCCTTTACCAGTGTCAGATATACCCACATATACCATCTCTTCTTCTTTTTCGATTCTATTTCCTTCTCCTTCGCTATTCCTTTCTTCTTTTATCGAATCCTCGGATTTACTCTTACTATTTTTAGTAACATGGTTTGTTTTGTTCACTCGTGTTTCATTTAAATTTAATTCAAAATCATCACTATCTTTGATCATGATATGAATACTATCATCTCTTTTAGTAAATTTCACAGCGTTATCGATTAAATTAACTAGAATTTGATTTAATCTCAATCTGTCGGAATAAATCCAACAATGCTCTCTCAGACTATTATTTATAAAATTTATTTTGATGCCTTTCTCTCTGACTTTATGCCTAAATTCAAACTCAATCAGATCGTCTATCTCTTTAACTAAATCTACTTTCTCTTTTTGTAATATAATGTTACCACTCTTACTTGACTCAAATCTTGCAACGTCTAAAAGATTATTTATTAAAATATTTAATCTTGATGCATTTTTAGAAATACTTTCATGGTGCTCATGAAGTTTTACGATGGTTCTTGATAATTCTTCATCTGTCATTTTTTTTCTGGCCTTGAAGATAATGTCAAACAGTTCATCATTCATTTCAGAATGTCCAGTAATGGCTTGTGTAGGAGTTCGCAATTCATGTGCCGCAGTATTTATAAAGTCATCCTTAAATTCTCCTTCACGCTTTAGTTCTTGAGCAAATATACTTTGATTACATATCATATCAAATATTGAACAATATGATAACACTGTTGGAATACTATTTGAATAAATAGAAAAACCAATAGGTGGAATTATTTTTCCCTCTTCTAATTTCTTTATTTCCATGAGAAGACATTCTTTTCTATCTGCCACTAATGATTTTATTTTAATGTCAATGCTTGGTGCAATATCTTGAATTTGAATATTGTTGTTAATAGTGCTAGTTAAAAGTGCAAGAGATAGCGATTTTTTAACCGTAGAATCTATTGGCACAAGAATACTAATCCGTAGATTCTCTTTTTGATCAGACATTTCTTTTAAAAGTTCAAGCGTGCCACCTTTCTCATGAAGATGAAATGCACTGGCAGTAGAATAAATTATTTGTATTTCCTTCTTGGCTTCTCTAATCATATTACATTCTTTTCTCACTGCTTTCTTGTAATCATTAAAAATAGTGGTAACGGGTGAGACTATTCCTTTTTCAATTTCTCCTATCTTTTCTTCTGAAGATGTGCCCCTATCCCAGAAACTATCAAAAACAAACTGTTGTTGTTCTACAATTTCAGGCTCATTGCTAAAGATAAGTTGAGGTATCGGTTGTGCTTTTTTAAGATTTGCCACAGCCACATATTCTTTTTCATCTGCTACTTCAAAATTTCCTTTCATACCTGCGAAATGTCTGATTTCAGAGAATCTAAGCATCTCTTTACAATATTTGAAGTTGTCTGCTGTTATCTCTGTCACATATCTAATTTTAATTCCTCTTTTTTTGAATGCAGCAATTATTGCATCCTTAATGGCCTTTACCTCGATCATTACAGAGGGAGCAGTAGAACTTATACAACAGTCAATTTTTTCTTTAGTCCTATTAACAAATTCTATAATTGTTCTATCTGCGTCTTCTGAACCATGAACTACTCTTGTAGTTGTATTGCCTTCTTGATAGTTTAAAATAACTGAAGGAAAATTTTCAGAGTCATCAAAAGGCTCGTCCCTATTCTCATAATTTTTAATTATAAGTGCACTCTCAAATCATTATCATGATTTACAGTCTTGATAGGCTTAGTACGTCTGCACATAATATTCATGACTATCAAAGTATAATAACGTCGTTCTAATCATGAGTTTGCCTGATTTATACCCAAGTTGTTATGGTTCGACCAAAATCACATTAGAAAAAATAACAATATAGTGTTCTTGGAATTTGAAATTCAATTATGTCATGACCGAATGCCTAGAACTCACGTCTGAAAGACGTAGATTCGCTGAGCGAAATATCTAATCATCCTGTTTCATTTAAAAGATCCCAGACAATCTTAAGGAAAGAGATATAGACTAGATTAGGTTAATAAACCATCTTCGTTAAATCAACCGTGGAGACGGGATTGAAGACAGATAAAGGAGGAGACGCTCATTTATACCGATGAATCTGTTCAAAGTCTCAAAGTAGAAGATATGGTAAAGCAACTATCGGAGGTCCCTCATGGTCTGCATGGTTTAATAATATATCCAGATTTAATCACCTTTAGAGGATTATATACATGCTTTATACAAAAACAAATAGAGGAGAAAAATCGTGTGGTTCTTTTTAACCCATTTTATGAAACAGTAGCCTCAGTTAGAAGAGCCTTTTCTGATTCTCACAAGGCAATAGATGTTACTAAATATGAAAGCACAGAATCCCTCATAATAAACGATTCATTAAAAGAATACTTTGGACAAAGCAATCCATTGGATTCAAAAATAAAGTTACTTGAGCATGCAAATCGAAAAGGAAAAGATGGCCTTTTTGTAATAGCTGACTTGGGTCCGTATTTTTTTAAAATGATTTTTAATAAACTAGTAGAATTCGAACTATCTTTACCTTCAAATTTTGGCACCTCGCTATCTGGTCTCTGCATCTATCATCAACGGGATTTTAACAGACTTTCAGAAGAACAGAGACGGAAGTTACTAGAGATACATTCTTTGACATTAAAACTAGAAAGACATTAACCAGATATCTACCAGTATAATAAACGTCGCTTTCTAGTTTCACTTCACGGTCTAAATATTAACAAAGTTCTGATTGACATGCTAACTATTTTCAGGGTTGGGAATTATATCCTGGTCAATGGTTTTTTTTAACATAGGGAATCTAATTGGTTTCTGAATTATCTTATCAATTTTTGCTGTTCCAACCGCCCATCGGCTTTCTATATCTGCAACATCAAAAGCTGTAATTAAAAATATTTTTACTGCAGAATTAAGTTCTCTTATCTTATTTGCAAATTCTAACCCACACATTCCTGGCATCCTCAAATCTGTTATAACTAGAGAATATTTATCAACGCATTGTTTATAGTGTTCAAAAGCCAATTGTGGGTTAGTAAATGATACAGCGTCATAACCCATTTTTATAATAAATTCCTTATAAAGAGCAGCCAGCTCTTCTTCGTCATCTACTATAAGAATGGATAAGGGGATTTGCACAGAATTTTAGTTTGATTCCAATATATTTAACTATTGGTCCGGGATATCTCAAATGGCATATTGTAACCCTAAAACTCGAAAGAATTTGATTTTTCTTTGCTAGAAAAGCATAAAAATATGTATAAAAACCCAGATACAACTTCTTTAATAACTCAAAGTGAAATATGCATCACCTTTCTAACCGTATTTTAATTTCTAATCATTGGAACCCACGTCTGAAAGACGTAGATCCGAGTCCCAACCCCGGTCTGACATTTATTTAGATACAATTATGATCCCAAGCTTATCAAAGAAACCATGGTTAAATGTCGTAATATAATTTGAAATTAGGATCTTTTATCAGATATTGAGTTGTCTCCTCGAGTATTACTACGGAGTACAAATCCCTCTTCCAGTGTTTGATGAAGTCAATTATTAATTAATATAATCCGGAAATAACTCAATTTGCACTCGGTCAAGTGATAAGAGCAGTAATATTATAATAACAAAAAATTTTTCATAGATAGTTAGATGCCTGTAATTCAAATCACTATAAGTCAGGGAAGAACAGTTGAACAAAAAAGGGCATTGATAAAGGTACTAACAAAAGAGACAGCAAGAATTATGAAAACTCAAGAAGAGAAAGTAAGGATATTGATCTACGAAGTTTCCAAAGATAATTGGGGAAATGGAGGAATAATAGGCGTAGATATGGCATAGTCTGATAAGAATAAGATGAACTATGATAATGATTCCGATATTAATTTAATTTCTTCGTTTTCCAATATCTTCTCTTGTTTTTCTTACATAGAGGTCGAAATCTACATCTATTTGAATTGAATTGTAGAGCGTTAATAATGGTTTCTCCACCATATTGATTATTAAGATGAACAAATATTGTACTTGGTTGTGCCGTTAATTCTTAAATTTACTTATCTACTAAACAAATTGTTTTTCATATTAAAGGTGTCCATCCCAAGAATTATCCCTAGTCGTATTACTTCCATGGTGTCGAATCACTACAACATCCTTGGATGTCCCACTGTTCTCATCTGAAAAAAACCATTTAAACCCATAATAGCAGAATTTTGAAAATATAAAAAAATCATTCCTTAATGGATGTGGATGAAATTAGCCGTCTATCTATCAAAATGGACTGGGTTGGAATAATTGAGACCATATATCACCGGGATATGTGTGTGGTACATATACCTCAAAAGCAGCGACTCCAAATGCTGTTGAATTTCTTTTCATCTGGACAATAATGTTATTTAAAACATCATCATTAGGAAATATGTAGATTACAGAAAAGATCCCATCAGACACTGGTTGTTCTGCAAATTTAAAAAGTCTGCCATCAGAATCTAAAATAGTTACATTTGCAGTCATTTCTCTATAGGGCATTCCTGTATTTAATTCTCTGATATCAAATTGAATTTCCGTTGGTTGATCACAGTAGGACCCTTTGGAGTAAGATTCATTGTTACATTGAGGTTATCTCTTTCACTTATCCATGAATTCTTGCTTGCTTCTTGAATGTTCTCAGTTTGGGAAAAAACATAACTTGAAAATCCATAACCAAAACTTCCCAAAAAGTATAGGAAAAGCCATCATTAACATTTGATATAATTTCATTATACTTATAACAGATAACAACGATAATAATATTTTAATATTTTACGTAGTTAATGCAAATCTATACCTTTTTACAAATGACTCTTGTTTTAACTCTGAATTTCTAAAATTTTTGAAGGCAGTACAAGTACGTATGATATACGCAAGATCATAAAAGATAAGTAAACATGGCACTAAATCATCAAAAGAGATATTTCAAGAAGAAAAATTGAAATTACATCCGGGAAGTCTTTTATCGACTTTCCTGGATGTAAACATCAAGCCTAAATGATGTATCTATTATTAACACACAAAGGATATAAAATATTATATCTGCGTGAAGGGCTCTGTTAACTTTAGAGTAAATTCGAGATTAAATTTTAAATAACCTCGTATCAAATGAACCATTACATCAAGATTCTCTGTATTTGAGCAGGATTTATGAGCTATTGTTCCAAAATAAATTAACTAATTGGAAAGGAGTATTGGAAAGCAGTTGAAAAATTTCGTTGATTAACAGAGCCGCGTGAAGCATCATCTGATAGATAGCGGTCTATAAGGGTTCTTTGAGGAATTTAACCCCCCTTATTGTTGTCAATGTAAAAAGTAATGGTATGTTATTATCAATACGGTAGATTTAAAGATATCTTCCTTAACGACGAGATGATTTCAGTTTAATCATTACCTGATGTAGCCCATACAATCAATGTTTGAATATCTCCCGTCCCCTTTTGTCCTCCTCTTAAATCTTCAAAATCATGTGTGCTATTTACTGTAATCCCTGCATTTGTAATTTCTGAAAGATGGTTATCTATATCTTGTGTAAGAACCATAAATACACCTACAGTATCAAAATTACCTGAATTGGTGCCGGTATTTGAGGAATTATCAACTACCGTAATTGTTCCTTCCATCGTTACGCCGGGATCTCTTTCTGCCTGATACATGTAAGTTCCAGGATTGACAAAAGTATACGAGGTGTATATTTGACTGTCTTGTATTTCTCCTGTGTTAAATAGTGAAGTTTCATGCATGTTTAGAACGTTTATGGTTCGTTCATGGCCTACATCGCCAGTAACCCACGACACAGTGGTTCCGGTTTTTATGATTGCATTCTCAGGACCGAAGTGCTGATCCAAAAAATCTTGCTTCATTGTCTTACCCTTCATCATGGTGACCTTCATTTGGAATAAGTATAACGAGATTATTCACGTTACTTCCCAATGTCATTGCTTTTGTATTGTATAGATCTTCTGCTACAATGTTTGGGTGATTATTTTTAGCAATATTGTTATTATTACTGGTCTATCATTGGGGGAAAGTGACGGAACTCCCATCTGAAGATTGTATAAGAAGTGCAGAGAAAAGAAATAATCCAAAAAACAAATACCTAGTTTCTTCTAGAAACCATAACTCAAGTTGGTTTTGTGGTTATAATAACCAACATAATTCAAGATTTATTAATGTACATAAAAAACAGTAAAATAGGCCTGCGGTTTTACTATTTCTAAATAATTTTTTGTATTAAAAATTCATAAAGATTCAAAAGCACATAATAATTTCCTGAAAATTACTAGTATAGCCTCATTAATCCAGTTACAGTTACCTCGAACTGTTATATGAAATAGTATTTAATCAATATTCCATTTATTTGTAAATATATGATCTTGAATTGCGTTAATTCTTTATTAAATAAAATAACGATTTCACATATTTTTGAGGAAAATTGATTTTGAAAATATCAGAGCAGTGTTCTCAAAACTTGGATTAGAATTATATCTATCACTAAACCCCTCGGATCGATTAGAAGATAGTGGGTTACGGTTTTCTAAAATTGTCATTATGATAAACCAATCCAGATTAAATAAGAATGACGGGTAGTAACGGTATAATTAAATCATAAACTTTTACAATTCATATTTCTGAATTGACTATAAGTAATGTGTTAGTGAGTAGGGCCATCATCTTCGTCGGTACCATTGCTATCATCACTATTGTTTTCATTCTCATCGTTGTTGTCATTTGCAGAGTCAGAGTCGGAGTCGGAGGGAGGGCCTTGGTCTTTTTCTAAAGAATCTTCATCTTCTCTTTCACTTTGTTCTTCCCTTTCTGCTTCTTCACATTCAGATGAACTACCGCCAGAAGAGCCCGACTCTTCACTGCAATTTTCATCATCAAACCACGGATTGCCCTCATCATCTGTTTTCTTTTCTCCCCGTTGGTTATCTCCATCATCATTTTCATTGTAATCATCGTCATTGTTATTAGTCCTAGATTCCTCATTGTTTTTATTTACAAATATTGGTGGATTGCTTACAGGTGAACTATCAACTAAACCATTAGGGCCGCCGCTGCTACCAAACCCTGCAGTTGAAAAAAGCGATGTTTTTGAATTAATAGGAAAGTCCATCGAACTTTGTATAGATTCTACATTTAGAGAATAAAATGCACCTTGTGACTTTGTCTTGTTATCTGTTATTGTAATATCAAATGGTGCCATTTGATTATCACCAAGGTTTCCAACGTTTAGGCCAATGGCTTGAGTTCCAATAACACCTAGACTTGAATTGTCATAAAATGTTGCGACAAGATTTATGAATTGTTCTGGATTTTGACCTTGATTGATAATATTACCGGTGATATGAGGATTTCCAGCATTATCTAAAAATGAACTGCTTCCATTTAATACAAGATTTGCAGGTTTTTCTTCTATTGCGGGTTGGGAAGTAGTTAAGAATTCCATAAAGTTAAACTTGCCTAGTATTTGTCGAGGATCTTGGATTATAATATCAAAAGGAGATAACTCGCCTGTCCTTAAGGTTCCGATAGATGTAAAGGCAGAGTGGTTTCCGACTACAAAATTGTTTGTTGTATCAGAAAGAATGGCTGTAATTTCAATGCTGTTTTGTGATTGAGTTGAGGTATTATTTACCTCGCCTATAATATGAAAATTACCAAGGTCATCGATGTGAGTTGAAGTACTCATAATCTGGATAAGATTAGTATCCGATATTTGTGCAGATACCAAAATACCTATTTGTGAAGGACTCAATCCAGGAAAAGTAAGAACCGAACAAACAAGTGAGATCATAATTAGAGGTAATAGCACTATTTTTAGTCTATTTTTTGATAGTAACATCTTGGTTATAATCAATATAATGGAAATGTGGATAAAATAATTTCTAAAAATAAATATCAAACAAATTTCTACTTGATAATTTTAGAAAATTATCTCATACAATCGACGACGAATGAATTGTCCATTCTATATTTCTTATTTGCTATCAATTGAATCCCAAACCAATTCTAAGAATGAGTAGAACCCTCATTTGTAACTCAAAGGTTCAAATCCCTCTCCCGGCTCTGCCTCTTCTAACTTGATCACAGTTTTGTTGTCTATTTCGCAATCGTTTTGCACTTAATTTGCTATAAGAGAGATCTTTTAACCCTCGAGCTTCTCACCGAGTACAGGTTTTCGTTGTTTGGAATACGTTGTCCGTATCTTACTGATCAGAGTAAGGTTTAATCCTTCCATATTCTCGCTTTCCCTACTAAATTCGGTAAGATTAATCTGCGAATTTAATGAATCTCAATGGAATTTCCTTGGCTATGAGATGTGAAATCCTTTTTTTCAAAATGTACTTTGAATGCAGTGTAATTGTGTATAAAATAATGAAAGGCAGATTCATATTTTTCTGTATATTCTAGGTGTAAAATAGAGAGTATATGGGATTTGAAGCATGTATAATTATCTTCAACAAAGTCGGTAAATATCAGTCAGACTCTAACGCTTTTTCCTTGTTTGAGTATTTCGGTAGGCTTTGAAAGTCATTGAGTATACAGATCTTCATATATTTTTTACTTTAAATTTCATTTTGTGTAATCATAAACTATAATCTATTGTTAAATATTTACTAGGTGGGATAAAGAAGAATTTGTAATAAAACAGGTTGAAGAATGAAACTATACGCGTCAGATAATTGAAACGAATTTCATTTGTCTGGAAACGAAGTGAGGCTAAGAGCCTATCCCAAAATTATTTTTCTATAGATAATCATACAACAAGAGAACTGTACCAACCCAAGGTAGTTCCCCACCTTCTTTTCATACCTTGTATATAATTTTCTGAACCTGTTATGCCATGAATTTGTTCTCTCGA
>JBGTFK010000063.1:0-21638 GCA_041747305.1 Candidatus Nitrosocosmicus sp. | reverse complement strand
TTGCTAACTAACTGCAATACTCTAATATTCTAATACTGTTAGAATTAGAAATAGTTTAGAATCATTATGATAAATATTTTTCATCATACTCTTGTTTGTGTACTACAGTTGCAGATGATCAAATATATAGTTACTATAACTAGGTAGCTGGTTCGGTGGATATCGTGTGAAAATTCAAATGAATAGATTTAAGAATTCAAATTACGCATTCATCTTTCAATGAATCGGAAGTTGAGTGCAGTATACTCTAGCATGGATGAATCATTAAACTTCTAAACTTGAGTCATCTTTTATCGATATTTGTTACTTTGATATTAGTAATATTTATGGCGATAGCGGAGCATTATTATTATCATCTGTCTTGTATTTTGTAATGTTTACATTTAGTCTGTTTATCCTTTTACATATGTGACCGTAACTTGGTTTTGAAGGAAGATTTTACCCCGTAGCCTTGATTATTTCCTCCCTCCCTCCCTCCCTCTGTCTGTCTGTAGGGTAGGTGAAATGAGTAACGTATGTAACCAATAACAAGGATAAATGTATTGGGCAATACGAATTGCTTACCCATCTTGTTTTTATCCATACTTTGCAGTTCTTCATCCCATGTATCAAGAAAATCACATCAAAAGAGGATCTCACCGCCTTACAAGTAAGCGGTTTTAGGAAGGCCAGTGTATCACAAATGTCTAGAGTGCTAATCCCAGCTAAATAGTTTGAGTTAGGCGATAAAGCAGCGACAAAGCATAAAAAACCAACTTGTGCTAATTACGCAAGAGTTCTATAGATAATATTGGGTTCACATTGTTTGTTGGTAGGATTGTTTTCGATTTATGGTTTTTATGGTGTTATTGTTATCCACTAATTAAATATTTTATTAAGCAGTTAAACACATTAGAAATAAAAAAGGTTTATTGTTGGCCTAACGCGTTATTTCCTTCATTATTTTGTAACTGTATTCCCAGGTTGTTGCATGCAAATATTATTGCTTCACCAGAAACACATTGTGCACCTTGACTAACATATTGACCCTGCTCATCTATTTGTTGTCCCTCATTGCCAGATTTTTTCTTATCTGCAAAAGCTATGTTATCGTCAAATGTAGCGACTGAAGCTACAAGAGCTGCTACAACAAAGATTGCAAATATACCGACTTTATGGTTTTTTATTATGTTGCTCATTACTATCAGAATCTGTACTCGAAATTAACCATATCATAGTTTAGAAACATGATACTGAATTTATGTGATATAAAGCAGTTCAAGTATAATATACAAGATTTATTTTACAGTTTATTTATCAGGATGTTTTTTTATAATCAAAAATAATTATTTTAAAAAAAGGGATGTTTATTGATACTGATATTCGCTTGATGTAATATAACCATCATCATTATTTTCTGATAGATCTCCAGAGTTGCATGAATCTATAACATGACCTTGGGGTGAATAACATTCTGCACTTTGTAATGAACTAGAACTCTGTGATTGGGTGTAAGAGGACGAAGGGGTTTGGTCTTCTTCTGCAGTAGCAGCAGCGGTGTTGCTGGAGGGGGTGGTACTGGCACCAGTATCAGATTCATCATCACCTAGCAAAAAACCTAAGAAGGCAAATGCCGTATTTGTGTTAGAAACAGCAATCGAACTCAATACAAAAGTGGCAATAAACACACACATTATAGATTTGTTGATTTGTTTTTTATTCATGATTTTATTATCTTATTAAGTTATATTGGAGTTATTGTATATGATACTGAAATTATTGTTCTATAAATATTTACAATATGATCGTATGGAATAATTGTTGTAGGTAAATAGAAAGTTAAGATGGATTGTCCATAGTAACATATTTAGAACAAATATTTGATTTGATAAGTTAAGTATCTTAATTTGGATCTACATTCATTCTTATAATATGATTTTTTTACGCTGCTAAACAGACGCTAAATAATTAAATGTTGATGAAAGATTAGATACTTAACTTATTTGAACTTGTCAAAATCGCTTTGACTTTTATTTACAATTTAGCAAAACAATGTTTGCTGAATATGCTATTATACTAGTAAATTCAAAGTAATTTACTTGCCAAGCACTTTTATGAAATTATAACTTTGTAAAATATGTTGATAATGAAAACTGGATTTTTTTATCGAATCAAAAAAATAAAAAAAAGGTTTATTGTTGGCCTAAAGCCAAGTTACCGTCGTTGTTCTGGAACTGGAAGCCCACGTTGTTACATGAGAGTAATGTAAAGGTTCCAGATACACACTGTGCGTTTTGTTCGCTTACTTGAAGTTGGTTGATGGATTGTGATGCATCGTTGCCGTTACCATTTTTATCATAATGTTTCTTTTCTTTCTTATCGTCATGTTTCTTGTCGTCATGGTCATCATGCTTCATTTCTTTCTTGTCGTGGTCTCTATCTTTGTCATCATATTTGTCTTTTTTATGATCTCTATCTCCTTCTGCTTGTACGTTAACTACCCCAAATGTAGCTGCTGAGCCAACTAATGTTACTGCCAAAAAGATTGTCAAGATTGACAATTGAATTTTTTTACTATTCATGACTTGTTATATGTTACAAGATATAACTAGATTGTTCAATCTAATTTTAGAATAATCTTACCTATAACGATTATTGAATAAGATTTTAATATATAATTTTTTTCATTTTATTGTCTTTTATATCCAATATTTAATTTGCCTGCTTATAGTATGCTATAAAACACATACGTTGTTTGGTAAGCTATATAGGTATCTTAATTTGACCCTAATTCATTGTTGTAATATGATTTTTTACACTGCAAAACAGGTGCAAAATAGTTCGATGTTGATAAAAGATTAGATACTTCTTTACTTATTTTTATTCTATTTTTAAGAATATACTGTGTAAAATTGCCCAATAGTTCTGTTATTTATGTCATTCCACATTAATAATAACACTTGCAATAATTTTTTACAACAACAATATAAAGAATATAGAATATGCTTTCATGTTACTTCTCTATACAAAAATTAACTAAAACAAGTACAAAATTATTTTAAATATCTAATAAATGTTAAATTGTAGGTATGTATTTTACAATATGAATACTACAAAAACAATATTAGGAACAACAGCAATAGTAGTCGCTTTAGCTCTTGTACTAGCACCATCTGCAATTTCAGAATATGTTTTCGCAAGCCACAATTCTGCAGAACAAGAAATCGAACAAGGACAAGCAAGTGAACAGAACGCACAGTGTGTATCTGGAACCTTTACAGCCTTATCATGTAACAACGTGGACTTCCAGTTCCAGAACAACGACGGTAACTTGGCTTTAGGCCAACAATAAACCTATATTTTTTTTATTTTTTTACCTAAATATTTTCAAGTCTATGAATTAAAATATGATAATCTACTACATCGACTAAGATATTTTTAAAATTTTGTCTAACTTTTTCACTAGATCTTTGGTAATTAGGACCATTGCTAAAAATATTGTAGAGTTGATATTTATCTTCTGGAATTCAGATGGATATAATATTAAAAATTTTACAGGCAATTATTGTTAATCCACAAATTTTTAAAATTTCTAATTATGTTAGAGATCTACTATATACATTTGTTAACAGTACTAGAAATAGAAGTGATTTTGTCACATTTGCCCAATTTAGTATCGATCAAATATAGTATAATAATATGATCGGATGGCGCTTAATACACTCCTGCATATAAAAGAGGTTCTTTGTAGTTGTCTTATATAAGTCATCATAATCTTTGAGATGCTTTTTAGTTTTTCATCCACAGCACTGAGGTATTATCTGCTTTATGTGAATTTCTTTATATTTTAGTTACAGATCGACAAGGTTTATTTTTTAGAAGAACATTTTGTAATGTTTTTTAAAATAGAATCAAAGACTCAAAACCGACCAAAAAAATATCCCGATTACAAATAATTTTGATTTTATCAATCGATTATGAATTTCAAACTAAAAATAAAAAAATTCAATTTCAATTTGATAATACATAATTTACCAATATAAAGAAATAAAAGTTGAAATGCCAATCTCTTTTTAAATATTTGGTATTCGAATCAAATATGTTCTTTATAGTCAAACAGAATATATTCAATCCGGACAAAAAGACCAAAAACAGCAACGATGATTTCATAAACCGTCTAAAAAAATCAAAACATATGTGCTGAAAGGAGTGTCAAACGATTCATTATTTTACTGAATACGCATCGTTTCACGTCAGCAAGAAGACAACTAAATATATGGAACAACAGCCTGGATGGCTTACAGTCGTCTATTTACCAAAACGATCATCGTTTCTAAACCCTGTAGAAACCAAGGGAAAAAGGAATTTAAAGAAAGATATTTGTGCAAACTACTGCTATGAAACAAATGAGGATAACATATTATGTTTTGTACGAAGGTATCTTAGAAGAACAGGATGTTGGCCAAAGATATGAGACTTTTACATGAATACAACAGAACACTTTGGTAAATTGTATTTCTCAGTTTTATTGTGCAAACCTCTTTTATACATGTGTTGTATTAAAAAATCAAATTGAGATCTAAAATACATGTTCAGATTAATTACAACAAATCAAAAAACAGATATTTTATGATAACGACTAATTTAGTTTGCATTGTATTATTTTTACTTGTATTTAGTAACCATGGAACAAGTAATGTCCATGCACAATCTGTATCTGATCCCAACCTGGCTGTTGAATCTTTTACAGAAGGTTTGAATTCTCCCACTAGCATGGCTTTTATAGATAGCAACACTATTTTGGTTCTAGAAAAAAATGGGCAGGTTAAATTAGTTTCTAATGGACAACTACAACCAGAACCTGTCTTGGAAGTACCTGTCAAAACCGAAAGTGAACGTGGCTTGCTGGGCATTGCAGTTTTAAATGAAAAAAGTATCTCCACAGTTTTAGACAGAATTACATCTAAGGTTCCGGTTTCTATCCTCAGCGCATCTTTAATTGACCGGGTTGAGAATAATCTAAACTTGTATTTCCAAGATAAAATAAACAGTGAAGATCTGTTATCAAATCTTGATGAAATTATACCAACATCAGCTATAAATGGTGCAGGTATTGCTACCTTGCTTAACGATATTGGCCTTGGCAAATTGAAAAATACAAATGTTTTTTTATACTATACTGAATCAGTATCTGAAGAAGAAGGAGATAATGGCGATATTAGAAATAGGGTATACAAATACGGTTGGAATGATCAAACAAAGACTCTTGAAAATCCATCTCTTATAGTAGACCTTCCGGCGTTACCTGGTCCAAATCATGATGGAGGCAAGCTGATGATAGGGCCCGATAACCTTCTCTATGGTGTAATAGGGGATTTGAATCGCGATGGGCAACTCCAAAATTTTGAAGATGGTCCTCCACCAGATGATACCGGTATAATATTCAGAGTAAACCCAGACGATGGGTCACCGCCTACTACTACTACTTCTGGATCTGACAACCCATTTTCTTCAGATCCAGATAATCCCCTAAGCAAATATTATGCATATGGAATAAGAAATTCCTTTGGACTTGCCTCTGATCCTGTTACAGGAAATGTATGGATGACAGAAAACGGACCTGCGTCAAATGATGAGATAAACCTGGCAAATCCGGGATTTAACAGCGGATGGCAAACCATCTTTGGTCCTATGTCTGCATCAGGTAATACAGAAGAGGATCTTGTCATGTTCGAAGGCGCTCACTATGCTGATCCTCTTTTGACATGGTTAGATCCTGTTGCTGTAACTGACATAGAATTTTTGAAATCTTCTAGTTTGGGGGCGAGCTATACAAATAACGTGTTTGTTGGTGACCACAACAATGGAAATCTTTATTACTTTGAGTTAAATCCCGATAGAACCGCATTACTTGTTCTTGAAAGCGTTCCGGACTTGGTGGTAGACAACGAAGAAGAGCAATCATCCATAATCTTTGGAGAGGGATTTGGAAGCATTACCGATTTAGTTACTGGGCCAGGCGATGGCTACCTGTATATACTTTCATATGCTGATGGAACCATTTACAGGGTTATTCCAGCGTAGTAAACAATAAAAAGACATACCCATTTTTTTGGGACTATCATTGATTTTTTTATACCTTTTTAATATTAGCATATTTATATCAAATTACATTTGATTTTTGATAGGGATTTCAATGGTTTTATGATGTTTAAAAATAGTATTTGTATTTATTTGATAATAATTATTGAAAATAGAAATATTATCTATTAATACTTGGATTATTCTAAATTGTTAATTTTAAATTATTTTTGCTTATTTTGACAAAATTTTTTTGTCATAGAAAATCGAAAATAGATATGAATGTCGTTGTTATTTGGTACAATTTCCTGTTATGATACAAAAAAATGTTTGCTTTTCAAATAAGAAAATTTACTTTATTGTTTTATTAATTGTAAAAAATGTCATAGCGAGGATCTATTTCCTACACCAATCTTCTCTTAATATGATGTTTATAGGAAAATAAATTAGAAAATACGCTATTTGGTATAGACAGATTCAAAACTAGACCTTGCGTAATTAGCACTAGCACTAATAAAAAATCTATTCTAAAGTTGAAATGCATCTTCTGGAATTCAGATAGGTATAATATTATAATATTACAAGTAACTATTGTTTTTCCAAAAAGTAAAGGCTGCTAAATTATGTAAGAGATCTACTGCAGGATACTACCAGAATATCATATATCGTCAGAGCCAAATACCCTGGGAGATTTCTTAAATACCTATTTTGATAAAAAAAGAAAGTGAACAATAATTACGCTAATTTAGATAAAAATAAAAACAACAACAACAATATTACATATACAAAAACAAACTCCAACACAAATATCAATACCAATGATGGTTATGGTAAACCTCAATTATGGGAAACATTTATTGATACGTTTGCTTCTTCGATAGAATTCTATTCCAGATTAAACAGTGCATTTATCGCTGCTCTTTCTGTGCCATTTACTGATGCTAAAGATGAGCTAAATGAGATTAAAAAGGGAGTTTTAGATAATGGTAATGGTAATGGTAATGGTAAAGGCTTTTCCTTTGTTAACATTAGTTATGACAAACAGCAAGAATTTTATAAAAAAGCTGAAAAAATAGTACTTTCTAGAATACGTGACAAGTTTGATACAAACTTTAGAGAAAAAGCCTTTGTAAGCTCGCTTTCAGAATTTATTGAAAGCTATTCCAACCTTGCAAAGGTAACAGGAGCTGGATTATTTTATCAACATATTTCCAATGTAAATGCCTATTGGAATAATGTATTTGTAGAGCCTATAAGAGATGTAATGTTTAGGACACCAAGTCACAAAATTCATTCTAAAAATAAATATGCTTTGTTTCATTATGATTTACCTCAGAAAAACAAGGGGTATGATGGTGCACAAAAAAAAGATGAAAAACAACAAAACAATGAAAGAAAGGAAATATCAGTAGATACCAAACTTGAACCATCACCACCATCACCATCACCTTCACAGCAACCTCAACAACGACCGTCTGATGGGGATACCACACCTGTTTCCACACCATTGCTTATCATCTATGCTTTTATTAACAGAAATTACATCTTGGACCTGCTTCCAAATTCAAGTATAGTTAGAAACTTTCAAGAACAGGGTTTTGATGTATATACAACAGATTGGGGAACGCCAAGTGCTTATGATCAGCATCTGACTTTGGGATACTATGTGAACAACTATCTTGCCAAAGCAGTTGATTACATTTTGGAACATTCAAATTCAGAAAAGGTGTCATTACTTGGTTATTGCTGGGGTGGAGACCTTGCTCTCATGCTTGCAGCACTTTATCCTGAAAAAATAAAAAACATTGTAGCATTCGCTACACCTGGTGATTTTAGCATTGACAATAATCTTTTAAGCGTGTGGACAAAAAGCATAAATGCCGACGCAATAGTGGATACATTTGGCAATACACCCGGTGCGTTTATCAACAGCTCATTTTTGCTTCGAAGTCCGATTGATGTTTTGCACAAATATCCTCACTTTTTCCTGGAGGGAAGTAAACCTAAAGACCTAGAGTCCATAATGCAATTTTTTGCAACAGAAACCTGGCTGTATGATAGTCCCCCCATAACAGGTGAAATATACAGAAAATTTGTAAATGACTTTTACAAGAAAAATCTGCTGATAAAAAATGAAATGGTAATAACAGGAGGAGATGATGATGAAGAGGTGAGGAGGAGGGACGGAAACAAACAAAGGATTGATCTGAGCAAAATTAAACAACCTTTCTTAAATGTGATAGCCAAAAGAGACGATTTAGTTGATCCTGCATCAAGCAGAGCGTTAAATGAAGTAATAGGAAGTGAAGATAAATCAACCATAGAATTCAATTCCGGTCATGTAGGAGCTTGCATAAGTTCTAGAGCACATAAAGAGTTATGGCCCAAAGTAGGCGAATGGTTAAAGAGCAGATAAGGGTCCATCTACATCTAGAGAGGATAAAAAAAGAGGATTCCTAGATCCATTATTACATGATGAAACTTACCATAAAGACAAGACAAGACAAGTAAAGGATTAAAATGGGAATGGCCTTATTTGGTGGATGGATTTATTGTATTTATCTGAGTGCCTGCCCCGAGTTAAAATGTGTAAAAGCCCTTTTGGAGTATGGCTTGTTTTTGATGAGAGCACAGAACTCTCGACAAATTAATTAAATTTTATATGGGCTATAGAATTTTTTTTTATTTTCAATTTTCTTTACCAACCAAATAAAATCCAATAACGACAACGACGACAGCACCTGCCCTGCCACGCTCTGCTGCTGCTGATGATGCTGCTATTATTGCTTTAAACAGCCAATGGTCGGCCACGAATTTTTTTTAGACTCTTTATTGATTAATACTATGTAGTTGACGATGATGACAATGATGATGTTAGGCGGTTTGTGTCTACATTATTAAATACTAAAATATCACATATTATACCTCTTGTATTGCACAGCAGTTGAAAGTGATCCACCATCTTATGGTGGTACAATAATTTGACTAGAAAGCATCCGTTCGAGCATGAACCTGTAGACAAATTGCAATCAAGAGGTTATCCGTTTGTTATTCTGAAGGTGTAAAATGAGATTGTTGAATCACGTTTTTTCAAAGATAGCAAAACCATCACGGCATAAGTATTCGGGTGTTTTTTACCATTAAATGCCGTCAAATGGTGTCAAATTGGTCCAATCGATGCTAAAATCCTTGTCAAAGATTGGTCAAAATAGGCCATTTCGTAAAATACTTTTATTTTCTTTTCATATCCAACCAGGTTTTTTTTGATTTAATTCTAATAGTAGTAGAAGAATCTGTGAAACTTTATATGTATTTTTTTTCATAAGGGACATGACAATACCTAACAAGCTGAAAATAAAAGTACTACACGAACACCTTTCAGGAATAAAACGTGAACAAATAGCCAAAAACAACAGAATCAGTACAGGTGCCGTGTCTATGATAGTAGATGAATTTAGAAAGGACATACCAGATATAGACAAGTTAAGAGAAATGGCTGTGCAGATAAAGGCCTCAGGTTATGAATTAAATGATTATTTTCCGGCAATCAGACACATCAATCATGTAAAAATGTTAGGATTAACTGAAGAAAAAGCTGAAAAGATAATAGAAGAATTTCATGAATATGCATTCAAGGATAACTTGGATGTTTCAGAACTAGTTGATTCTATCTTGAGAGGGTTAAAAATAGCAAAAGAGAGGGGGATAGATATAGAGCATCTTGAAAAGCATATTTCTGGTCGGATACTGGTATTTGATGCAATGGAAAGTAATATCAGAAGACAACAGAATGATATAGAAGTTTTGCCTCACAAATATAATATAAGATTAGCTGATTTACAAGAATATCAGATAACCAAACCTTCAGTCGATAAAAAAATAAATTATTTAACTGAAGAATCAAAAATTAAAGACAGAAGAATTAAATTATTAGAAGATGATTTGGGTAAGCGAAATTTCAAAGTTCAGGAAAAAGATAACACAATTGACAAGTTAAACAACTTGCTTGTAGACCAAAGTGAAAAGGAGGATAAAGTAAATGGATTAAAGTATACCGAACGGGACCCCCTGATTGACTTTTCTTATAGATGGAGAAAAAAGGATATTTCCTACCTATATAGAAATAATAATGAAGAACCAGATTCTAATTGTAATCTATAACATACAGGATTAACATTGTGTCCTACTTGATAAGGCATATTTTACAAAAAAAAGGGTTAATTCAAATTTCTGGTTCTATGTTTCTGTTTCTTTAGCTTGCTTTATAGGTCATTTTGAAAGATGATGGTAGACTTAGTGAAAATAGTACCTGGGTTATCATGCAGACTAATCTTCTTGTTTTAATTTTAAGATGAAAGCCATATCTGCTTGTTTTTAGGATCGAATCTGACTATTAATTCTCCTTCCGTATAGATGTAGGTACAAAGAAATTAATTTTTCAATATTCATTCTGTCTTTAATAAAATGTATAAAAATCTGTTGAATTTTGATAGTGATGTTAATATAAACAATTGTTTTTCGTCGTTGAGATCGAGTAGAACAAAAAAATGAAATTTTTGTCATTGATCATGATTACGTATAATGGTTTGTAATTTATGGAAATAATAGATCACGAATAATTTGCACTACTGAAAAAGTATGATAAAGTTGATATCTATCCTCTGGAATTAAGTTATGATATAATAATTTACAAGTAATCATCACTATCCTACAAATTTTAAAGGCTGTCTAATTACCCGATCTAATGAATATTTCAAATCATGGTTTCCAATTAAATTTCGCTGATTGCCTATAAAATTCATAAGCATTAAAAAAGGTGATCTTTTCTATATCTTCTTTTTTACATGCATTTTTTCTCATTTCTCTTGCTGTAAGTGGAACACTCAATGGATCAGATACTCCCCAATCCGCGGCACTGTTTACCATTATTCTATCGCTTCCATATTTATCTACAATTTTTATGACACGCTCTGGTGATAATTTCGTAACAGGATAAACAGAAAGTCCTGCCCATGCACCCATCTCCAAAGTTTTTTTTACGGTTTCTTCTGTATTGTGATCGATTAAGATTTTATTAAAATCATAATTACCATTTGCAAATATTTTTTCCATTCTTTGCATTCCTTCGCTTTTGTTATGATGTGGCAAGTGTATCATTGCCAGCATATTTTCTTTCTTGCAGGTTTCCAATTGTCTAATAAATAGTTCTTCTTCCAAATCGTTGATGAGGTTATAGCCAATTTCACCCAAGGCAACAACTCGTCCTCGTTTAAGAAATTGTTTTTTTATCATTGTATCAAACGCTTCTAACGCCAGAGGTCTCTCAACCGATTCCTTTGGATTTACTGATATACAAGTAAAATGCTCAATTCCATATTCTTTTGCTCTTTGTGTTTCAAAAGAAATCATGTGTTCCCAGTAATCAACAAATGTCCCTACATTCGTCCTAGGTGATCCAAGCCAAAAGGAAGGTTGAACTACCACTTCTATTCCGGCTAAAGACATTTTTTCATAGTCATCTGTAGTTCTTGAATACATATGAATATGAGGATCAAAGTAGCGTGTCATGTTGACATTTACGAACCAAATCTATATAACAATTATAAATTTGTCAGAAAGAAAATATTTACATAGCGATGAATGCAGCACTCTTTTATGGACCGAACAATATAAAAATTGAAAATATAAAGATAGAGAATAATTCAAATGATTGCCTTATATTAAAGATGTTGTCTTGCTCAGTTTGTAGCTATGACGTTAGGACTTTTAGAAATGGAAGCTTTAAAGTCAAACCACCGGTAATACTTGGGCATGAAATATGTGCAGAAACAACCAGTGAGTTTAGTGGACAAAATTATAGTATAAAGCCTCAGGAAAGAGTATCCATATATCCTGTAATACCATGTCTGGGTTGCTGGTATTGTAATCACAAAAAGTATAATCTTTGTTCCAATCTAAAAGAAATTGGGTCTACCATGAACGGAGGTTTCGCCGAGTATATTTCAATTCCAAGGGCTGTGGTTGAAATAGGAGGAATCATACCTGTCTTAGATAATGTTACCAATGAAGAAGCTTCATTAATCGAACCACTAGCCTGTTGTATTAATGGTATAAACCAAATAAAGTCTATGGATTTTGAATCTATTGTTATAATAGGTGATGGTCCGATTGGGTTGATGCAATTAATGTTATTGAAAAAAAATTTTCCAGAGAACCGAGTAATAATAATTGGAAAAATAAAACATCGGCTAGAGATGGCAAAAAGACTAGGAGCAGATGAGGTTTATGATGTCAAGAACATTAATGATTGTGAACCCATTTCAAAACTATTCACGGAATTAAATGGTAAAAGATCTCCTAATCTGATTTTTATTTCAAATAACAATATTGAATCCCTGAGAGTTGCCTTCGGGTTGGCCAACAAGAATGGAAGTATAATAATATTTTCGGGGCTCAAGAATCCTACCTCAAATCCAGGTAATCTTGATAATAATCCTATAATAGATGCAAATTTCATACACTATAACCAGATTTCAGTTATGGGTAGCTTTAGTTCTACACCAGAGAACCTTAAGGAGGCTATGGAGTTGGTAAACTCTGGAGAAATTAAGATTAAAGCCCTAATAACAAATACTTTTGAACTTCAAAAACTTGAGAATGCAATAAAGGTTTCAGAATCGTTTGAGGGATTCAAGTCTGTTATTAATAGATTTGATAATTAGCAAACTCGAGGTCAACAATCAGTTTAATTGTCCATCAATTTGGAAATAAGATAAAAGCATTTCAAAAAAAAAAGACCAGCGAGATACCTGCAGGTATATGATACCAAAAGAAAGGATTTACCATTGTATCAATGGATTAATCTTTTCTATTTATGATTCGCTTGTTAGAAGGGTCTGGATTGAAGGGAAAAAAAGTTCGATGGTAAGGGTAATAGGCTCGCATAAACATTCATGTTTGTTTGGTGCCATAAGTATTGACGATAATCAACTCTTCAGACAGTAAGATAAATTCAACAGCGATACATTTCTTGACTTCATAAAGATTATCACTCAACGTTTCCAAGATGCTATTTGATTATGGATAAAGCGTCACCACATTACTGGTCAACGAAGGTAAAAGACAATCTTGAACAGAACAAGGATACTCACATCCCATTCTACCTTCCAGCAGCATCACCTGAGGTTATGATTCTTGAACAAATTTGGAATATTGGTGAAAGAGGGTTACTTGTACTGAAACACTATTTATCGTTTGAAGATTTTAAGCAAAATATATCCCTGTTATTTTAGAACAAAACGGTTTAGTCTAAACATGAGAAACTATTTGATGAGAAGGGTTTAGGAATATATGTTAAATGACAAATATAGGATCAGTATCGTTACCAATAACTGTTAACTTCTATTTCATTGTGGAACGATATAATTAAGATGAAACAAAGTTCGGGTGGATACGAAGAGAATCCACATGCATAAAGCAAATGCCATCATCTTACCATTATAGGTTTTCATCATTTGTGTTAATGCAATAGCTGCTGGTATTTGGAATGGAATATTGTAAAACGTTCTTGCCTGTGTGACCTCATCACCAATAAAAATGGGAATTATGCCTATGGAAAGGTAAATAAAGAGGAAAACATTAGCAGGTTCTTTTATACTGCTACGAAGAGCCCAATAAATTGCGAGTAAATAAATTATAAAATTACTAAAAATACCTCCAACATAAATTAAAATTGCGAACGTCAGATTCTCCCAGTTTTGGTAACTTAGGTCAAGACTTAACCCTTGACTAACAACATTCACTGGCTGGATGCCACCGGAGGTCCCCGTAATATTTATTCTCACAACTTCCATCACAACGGAAATAGCAATGGTCGACAGGAGAAAAAATAATCTCTTCCTCTTGGTATTACTTACTTTGAGACTATATAAACCAAATATAATTAAAACCATGGTAATTATGACCCAGGTGTAAATATGAGTAAACAACAGCACAATTATTGATATGAAAAAAAATATACCAAATATTTGGTTTGATCCCTTCAGATACTTAAAAAATAACGTAATAGCAAAATATCCAACTATCAAAGCTAACCAATTAGCATATAATCCAGCGTAGATGCCTATCAAAAGATGGAATGATACTCCACTCAAAAAGGCTGCAAATAGTGCAGTTGTATCGTTTGGTAGTAATTCTTTAGTCAAAAAGTATACGGCCAAAATAAATAATGGTAACAATATCAGTGGAAAGTATTCTATAACAGAGGGATCATCGATAGTAGTAATTTCAATTACAAATAATAAGAATAGCAGTGTTATTGGTCTATCTCCAGAGGCTATATTTACAAATGCCTGATTAATTAGGTCATGAATACTATTTGAATTAATCAAAATTATTTCCCAGTCCATGTATTCGTCAGTATCTACGCCTATTAGCCGATCTGTCTGATTCACAATTGGATTATGAGGTATCAAAAATAAAGTAATTGATAGTGTTATAATTAATAGTAAATAAATAAATTTAGTTTTTGTTTTCAATTGTGCGTAGCTAGAACCAAGTGGTATAGATAAGTTAGATTCTTTAAATTTACTAAATATCCTATTCAGATTAGACTTACCTATCAAAATATTAATAAACAAAGAAAATATCACAACGAGGATCAATACAGGAGACAAATTAGAAAATAATACATATAGAGGATATGTGTAATTGTGTATTGGTATCGAGCTTGGCTGAATCGAAAATAACAAAAAAGAGGAGGATAGAAAGATACCTATGACAGATGAGATGATTACTATTATAGAAAAATAATTTATTGTTAATAAATTTACTTGATTGTTTAGAATGTTTTTTTCTTTTACAATTTTATTAAGAATCACTAACGATATTATAAATGGTAATGTTATAAATAATGTAAAAGGATAAAAAATTGAGAAACCACTCAAAACAGTCGTTACGGCTAAAGAGGTGAATATTAATGAAGTAGCTACCTCTAGTTTTTTATTTCTAATTGAGAAAGAAAGCCATACTATTGTAAGTGCGATGATAACTAGATAATCCCAATTTCTATCTATCAAATAAGTATTCTCAAAAAAAGCATTATACGTAACCCCATTTTGGAAAATAACAATAGGAAGTTTCAGATATGAGGCAATTGAATATATGTAAAAATAACAGACAAGTAGAAAAGCAGAAGAAGTAACAATGGCTTTGTAAGAGGAGCCAAATCCTAATCCTGCTTTCAAATTTCGGAGTAACAAAGGTACGTATAACCTTGTTATTTTTATAGAGTCTACTTTTATATATTAATCGATAACCTTCCAATACGTGTTATCAGGAAATTTATAGATACTTTGGTTATCATACCATCATTCACAAAATCATATAAAAGCTGATCAGTCAATTCAATCTTTTTGATTTTTTTAATGAGGATCAAAAGTGATTCGGTATAAATATTGAATTGAATGTTAATAAGGCAATTTATGAGATTCCCGTCAAACGTATAATGTTACCTAGTAGCATAATAATTTGCCGTGAAAAAACATGAAAATTATTGTTCCAAATAGTATAACAATAAGATTTTCTTATCCTTAAATATTAAGTTGTAAGCAGAATTAATGACCAAAGGAATTCTTGCAAATATATAGCCCAAGATGAATAAAAGCAATGGTTGCCTTAAGTTTTGGAAATAGTAATCTATTACATATGCAATTGTAAATTGAACTATTACATAGTAATGTCAGAAGACCTAATCCTCAGCATTGAATAAACTCATAAAATCATCACTGTACTTCTTTGTTTTCTTAAGCACAATATCACACATAAAGAATTGCAAGTTTCAAAATGAATATAATGTTAAGATTGGAATGCCAATCTAACAGTGGAGAGCAATCGCAAATTAATATAAAGATAAAATCATAAATTTATCTTCTGCCCTCCAGTTTGTTCTTATTGCAACTCGTGGCCTATTCCTTTAAAATTTAATGCAAGGCAATGGCTCTTCATTTCGTGCATCATACACATGCATGCACAATTTCACTTCAAATCATGGGGTATAATTTTTTTATTCAGTTAATCGCAAGTGGTTTATTCCATACATGATGTCACGTAATTGCAGTTATACTTATACTACTTGAAGCGAACCCCACGTGTAGTGATGGTAAAATCAAATTTCCTATTAAATTCTTTCAATAATACCAAAGCTAAACTTCTATACATCTCCACTACGTACTCATTGCTGGAGAACCAACGAACCTATTGAAATCTATCTTTATCAATACAATAAAATGGAAATATAGAATATTATCGCTGATGAGGAACAAAAGTTAAATTAACAATAAATTATTGAACAATCAAATCCGATTCCATTATTAAAATATCATTACTAAAAACCAACCATTTGTTATATTGGACTCTCTGAATAAAGGGTTTAAGGAATGTTGCATCTTTTTAGTTTCAATGCGTTATCTTCAATTCATATTATATTTTGGTATCATTGTCAAAATATCAATATATTTATTGAAAACAAAATTTACATTTGCATTTTGTAGATAAGAGATATATCCTGTAACCAATTGCTTTTAATTCAATAAACAGCCCAATAGCGTGGCAGAACACCGTTTAAGAACAGAAGTTTTTTATATCGCTTAGTTCTACTATATGTATTGTTAAATAAATTTGGAAAACAAAAACAGTTGATCCTAATAATAATAACATTAGTAGCTATTACATCCCTCGTTGTCCCCATTAGCACTCTAAGTGCATCTACTGACAATGATGATGGTAATTCGAGTGATCAAGAAATAAGTCAATCTCAAGAAAGCAATCAAGAGAGCGATGTATCCTCTGGGGGAGATACAGACAATTCAGGCAATAATGACAACGACCAAGATCAAAGTAACTCAGGCGACAATGCAGCAGCTTCAAGCAGCGACGATGATGATGACGATGACTCAAGCAGTAGGAGTAGCAGCAGCGACGATGACGATAATGATGGCAGTTCCAGCAGCCAAGACATAAGTCAATCACAATCCTCAGACCAAAGTAGCACTGTCTCATCTGGTGGCGACACAACCGATTCAGGTAATAACAACAGTGTTCAAGAGCAAACAAACGAAGGTGGCAACGCAGCAGCAGTAAGTGGTGGCGAAGGATATTTAGGTTCGATCACTCAAGGAATATCTCAATCACAAGTGAGTAATCAAGAAAGCACTGTCTCATCTGGTGGCGACACAACCGATTCAGGTAATAGTTACAGCAGTCAATCTCAATTGAACTCAGGAAGCAACGCATTCATAGGTCAATAAACCTTCTTTACCCTCAACCTTACCTATTTCTTTTTTTTACATATAAAATTTCTAAATTGTTATACAAATAAATTCAATTCGAATCCAAATAGACGAATTTTTATAAATTAATTATTTAATAATTGTCTTGATTCTGTATCAAAGTGCCTCGACCTAATCACGGAATCAACCCCGTTCCAATAAGTTTTATTAAAAATGATATAGCAGGGAGTTTGTCGGATGTCAGCATCTACGGCAAATATCGTCTTAATCCGTCGATATTAACATCCTAATAATCCGTTTTTCATGATATTTCTTTTTCCTTGTTGAATGCGTTTCTTATCTACTTAGCACCAAGATTGTCTGTAATATTTAATTTTTAGTGTGCTATCGCTTGACTCATCATTTACAACAATTAATGAAATAATGTACTCGAAAGTTTCTGTTTTATTTCTTACATTTCCTCAAATTCACTGTAGGTTGGAGAAATTGTATTAATTTTTTTATCATTGGTTTTAATATTAATAATTTTATTATAATTACCTTTAGGAAGTAATTTAGCTGATGATGTTTCCCACCGTAATAGGAATATCATATTATCAATCAATATCATGAGTGCTAGACCAAATTTAAATATGGCAAAACTTTTCAATGTTGAAACTCAATTAGAGTATTAAAATATGTTACTAATTACAACTTATCCGCTTGTTGTCAGTGGTAATTGCTACAGTAGTTAGGAATACTATATCATTCTCTGTGAGTGCTTGCGTCTGCTAATTCAACGACTCTTGATTGTTGTAAATATCTAATTCAAGATTTTTAACCTATAGTCCTCCATATATCAGGTAAACTTACTTTTTGACATTTTATAAGGATTAATTATGCTCTTCGGAATAAAGAAATATCACCTTTTTTATTATATATTTATTATCGTTTTTTTTGTCAAATCTTTATGTATGCTTCACAGATATTTCAAGATCATAAAATATTCCATAATATGAAAAAAGCTTTTGCGAATATTTCAGACCTTAATGCTGAGATTTCATTTTACCACCATTCAGTTCAAAAATATACATTTGTATAAATAAGTTGATAAACATTTCAAATCTGAATGGTGTGTTTATTGTACAATTAAAAGTAACATTCAGCAGGCACTGGAAATCTGTAATTTCTATTTATTTGATTAATTAGACTTTATTGTCAAATTCTCCGTCATACTGCCAAAATATGTAAATAGCTCCAATAATATATTAGCGAACTTTATAATAAATTGTATTGATCATTTATCGTGGAATTGATAGGTTGATAAAATCACATCATTTAATCAATAATAATTCATATTTCGCATCGGAAACAAAAGTCGTTAAAATAAAATCGACAAATCAGCTTCATGTTTTATTACTTCTTACGATAGTATTCGCATTTTTTTACTTAAATATTAATTCAGGTATCGAAGCGACTTGGGCAGCAACTCTTGAGGAAACCATAACTGTTGGAGAAGGACCTATTGCTCTTGCATTTAACCCAAGCGATGATAACCTCTATGTAGTCGCTGAAATTACTGGGAATGTCTCTATAATCGAACCGTGATTCTAAAACTTTCCCGAATGTATTATATGCATCAGAGAAGAATTATAATATGTTAAAGTTTGATCTATAGATAACGCTATGATGAGGTCAATCTCGAAGACTTATGATAAACCATTAGGTCCATCAAACGAGATCATAATTACCTAAAATTTTAACAACTGATGCCAAGTTTATCAGCCTTATGGTAAATACCTACTTTCGATTAATTTAATTCTGAGATTTAATATAGTTACCTCAAGCAAAGATTGAAAAGTTAACACAAATACGTTATGATGGACGGAATAATCCGCCTAAATACTGAAATTGCTACTGGAGCACAAAAATTTGAAATATCTATAATTATCGTATGTTCATCATTAATTGGTTAATAATGAATTAACATGGTCAACTTGATGAGAGTGATATCACCTGCATAAAACTTGTGATAAAACTCTGTTATCATTTAAAACAGTTTATAATTATTAAGTAAATTTTGAATTATTTAATCAAGGTAGACATAATTGGATATAGTTAGATAATTCTAACATAATTCTGTTACTTAAATAATTATATGGATTACAAATTACAATTGTAAGATAATAATGTTGTTACTATTACTATTAAAAATAAAAATAAAAATGTAGATATCTTTTTATGTATCGGATTGCATTTACAACATGATGTATAAGTTCTTATTGCCCATATTACTACAAGTATTAACAGATCATCTTAGTATCACTTCTATACCAAACAATCGATTCTGCAAGAATTGTGCCTAAATCCCAAAATGAAAGGAAATGACCACAAAGTATTCTTCAGAAATTAATCAAACTAAACGACTTTTGATTGTCATTCCAGCATTCAATGAAGAAGAAACTATTGGAGAAGTAATTTTAAAAGCTAAAGCATTTTCTCCAGAAGTTTTAGTTTATGATGATGGATCTACTGACAATACTGCCGATGTAGCGGAAAAAAATGGTGCAATTGTTATAAGAAATGCTAGAAATAGAGGATACGGTAGAGCCTTAAATACTTTATTTCAAACTGCAATTATTATGAAGGTAGATATTATTATTACTATAGATTCCGATGGACAGCATGATCCTGAACAAATTCCTCGCCTTCTACAACCACTAATCGAAAATAAGGCCGACGTAGTAATTGGTTCTCGATTTCTTAACTCCGATGATAAGATTAATGTTCCTAAATATAGAAGCTTTGGTATCCAAACGATCACAAAATTTACTCAAGCTGCATGTTTCGATAAAATTACGGATGCAACGAGTGGTTTTAGAGCCTACACAGTAAATTCATTATCTAAATTGCAGCTAGTAGAAAATGGGATGGCAATCTCCACAGAAATATTACTTAAAGCAAATGAATCTAATTTAAGGATTGTAGAAGTTCCCATAACAACTAAAAAATATGATATTAATGATAGTTCTACCCATAATCCTTTGAGACTTGGATGGGTGGTTATTAGTCATGTTATAAAATTTTTATCTCTTAGACATCCTATGATATTTTATGGACTCCCTGGGTTAGTATTTTTGATTTTCTCTTCTTTTATTATGTATACCGCTGTGGATTTGTTCTCATCTACAAGATATGTATCCACGAATTTAATAATTATTTCAATAGGTTTGGCACTGTTTGGTATTATTTTGCTCGCTACCGGAGCAATCGCCTATACTATTGTATCATTATTTAAGGGAAAAATGACAAATTTGAGGTAATAAGCTATGAAGAAATAAGAAAATTAATTAAATAATTCTTGCTCTGTCTTTTTCTTTAAATATGCCATTCAGTTAGGATTTTATTAATTTTAGAATCCATACCATCATTGATTTTATCTAGCTCAATCAAGTCATCTTTTAAAAATACCATAGTTTGAACTGTTTTAGGAATTTATTTATAAATGGCTTTCCAAGCTTATTAGTTCATTTGAAATGATAGTTTTTCGCTCTAAAGGAATGAGATCCACTAGAAATAAAAACTCCACACTCAACAAATTTTTCCACCAAATCGGGGAATTTATAGAGTAAATTGGGAAAACCATACCGTATAATAGATCTCTTGCGTAATTAACACAGGTTAGCCATATCTTCTAGTCATAGTCTATTTCCGTAACTAAAAGGTATTCATTATCCTGTAGTTTACCAGTCCCGATACTGTGTCTGATATCCTGTCATACTTTCTGAGTCTGTTTCTGAATACATCATTCATTATCCTGTACTTCTTTATCCTGCAGATAGCATGTTCTATTACTATCCTCTTTGTAGAATGGTTCTTGTTGTACTCTTTTTGTACTTCAGTCAACTCATGATCTTTTTCCTTTTTAATAGGCAGTGATGATTTTTGTTCTGGAAAGTCTTTCTCTACTCCCAGAAAGCCAAGATCATACATACTCATTACATCTTTTGGTAAATCCGGATGATTCTTTTTGTAGATCCTATAATCATGTCTTCTACCTCTTTGCTTGTGCTTTGTTTTGTAGATTAACAATCCCTTTTGGTTAGTTGTATACAGATTCTTTACTGTGTGTTTTTTCTTCTTGCCTGAGTAGAATTTCCTCTTTCTTATTCTATTCTTAGGTCTTGGAATGGGTTGTTCAGTACAGTCTGTAAAGGCCATAAAGCCTGGAAAATACTCTTCCACCTCTTCTTTAGTCTTTAGCCTCTTGGTTACCTTATACAGTTTCTGGGGAATTGGCAAACAACATCT
>JBGTFK010000062.1:0-14162 GCA_041747305.1 Candidatus Nitrosocosmicus sp. | reverse complement strand
TTGATTTACAGGCACCATAGAGTCTGTGGAGCTAGGTTGATTTACAGGCACCATAGAGTCTGTGGAGCTAGGTTGATTTACAGGCACCATAGAGTCTGTGGAGCTAGGTTGATTTACAGGCACCATAGAGTCTGTGGAGCTAGGTTGATTTACAGGCACCATAGAGTCTGTAGGTTCAGGTGGAAAAGTTATGTCTACGTGTCCCAGTGGATCAGTAAGACTGTTTTGAAGGTTATTAAATAGGCTATTTATATCAAAATTTGAGCTACTACCTTTGTAACTATTTGATCCTTGAACTTCAGCATTATAGGAATTCAATCCATCTATGGGATTTAGGAAACTGTTTTGAAGGTTATTAAATAGGCTATTTATATCAAAATTTGAGCTACTACCTTTGTAACTATTTGATCCTTGAGCTGCAACGCTTTGATAAAAAACCATTTGTACAGTTGGTCCAGTCATAACCAGTACTGTCAATATTAGTAGCACATTTAATGAGAAAATCTTTATCATTCAAGAAGTAAGAGCATTATATAATAAAGGAGTTTGATAACTCATTACTTAAAAAAATGTACAATATTTTTTATAGTAAGAAAGATAGTGAGACAGAAAATCTAGCTGATAACTCAAAGCGAATCATAATTCTAACGTCTCTACAATTTGCACGCTTTGAGTACCATGAGCAATGAATAATTACTCGAAGACTGGAGTTCAGTTACCCAATAGCATAAATAACAGATTGCAAGCAATTTAGCATTATTATCAAAAAAATAGAAAATGATTAGCACCTAAACATTTACAAAGGACAATCAAATAGTAACAAAAAACAGGACGATATCTTCCTACTAGGCCCAGATGCATAATTTTACCCAAGACTAAGATCGTCTTTTATCCTCTATTCATACTGGATGAATATTTTGAGTGAAATCATCTTTCCTGGTAACCAAGCCTTTTTTATCAAAACTTTAAATTGATTTGTCAGCCTGTTAAAACATCGGACCGTAGATGGTTCAGCATGAGATAGATAACTCTTTATTTCCACGGTGCCAAGTCATCTAAACTCGATCATGGGAAACAACCATTATAAAAATACTGCAGGTCAATTACAGAAAAATAAGTAGTAATAATTATTATCCCCAGCAAAAATCATCAACCTTATATATACCAAATTCGTCAACTAGCTATTACACAGTCTTCAAATCAAATGCAAGGAAGAATTGGTCAAAGGAATTAAACTCAAATTACATATTTGCGAAATGGGTGGTTTTCTACGTACTAAAAACATAATATCATTAGATATCATAATTTGGTAATGCGATGTCCACTTATAATTCAACTACGATTTGTCAAAAACAATCGGATTTCGAAATTACTATAATATTTAGACAATCCCAAACAGCATTGACCAGTAATAACCAGTTAATCACAAGCAGACACTATGGGATCAATATGAATATTTCGATTAAATGTACACGATCAATAATGTTTCTTTTCCTAACAGCTAGTATTTCAGTGAGGCAGTATTTAGGGTATAATAACAGAGTTGTGCGTGATAAATTACTGGAGTAAGATAATCTAAAGAAATAAAAAAAACCACAGCATGATTTGACGAATCCTAAAAAACTAGTTGCTCCAAGGAAAAACAGTCTCTAAATGCTAAGTCAGTTTGCCTCACTTTAATCAGTTCTCTCCAGTTTTTGAGTTATTGTATAGGTCTAATTGTTTGATCATCTATGAATCCTAAAAAAAGTGCAGTAATGAACTTCACATTAACATTCGAATAACAACATTTACTAACGTAATATAGGTTTGTTTAACAATTCTTAAATCATTTTTTCAGATGAATTCAAAAGTTAGCTAAGGGCCATTATCTTTCTGCCTCATGTCGTTAATAATAGTTTTATATGAATCAATAAAACCTCTAGCATACCTGTTAGCGTGTTTTTCGGATCCCTTATGAACTCCAGCTGTGGTACGCAAATGATGATAGAACTCGTGCATTATTATGAAGGGATTATAAAAAATTTCTGAATTTATGCAATAAATCCTACATTCTCTTTGAACATACACTGCATATACGGTCCTTCTCTTTCCTTTGATTGTACCTACAACGATTTCGGGTGGTCCAATCTCATAAAATCGACTTAGACTTTCTAGTGCCTGTTCTGTTTTTTTATCAACGATTAATTGTACAATATATGCTTTAAAAATATCATCAAGTTCTCTTTTCAAGAGGTAATTTCTAATTGTTTTTGGCAAGTTATATATGTTTTATATAATTAAATGGGTCCATTACAATTTAGATTCTTATTGATTTCTTATCCATAAAAGTCACTATCAGATTATTCAAAACTTTTTCACGAAATTACTCTATCTATGTATCCAAAGATATTAAAAATAGTGGGATTCAAATTTCTTTTTAAATTTTTAGTATTTTAGTTGATTAAATAAGACATCATTAAGGGGTGCAAGATAGGACTACTACCATTCTAGTATTTTCAATCACAAATAGTTGGACCAAGTAGGGTTAGCCATGCAACCTAGATTGTCTTACCTACTAGTTTTCTTGTTATGAATATCGTGAGTATCACAGACGATATTGAGATTAATAGGGCAGTTAAAAAGATCAAATCGTACGCGACCGCGGTTGGATAAGACTCATTAGCATTATAAATCGTGGATCTAAAGCTCTCTAAATAGATACCAGAAATGGTTGGACCTAATGACATACCAATCAAAAAGAACAACATGGTGATTCCTAATGCCGTACCACTCAGGTTTAAAGGTGTAGATACCAATGATATATTAAAAGAACCTATTTCTGCTAAAGCCAACCCTATTGCAATAACACACAGTTCCAACGATATCACTATCTCAGATGGGCGGTAAATAAAGAGCAGTAAGAAGCCTAAAGTACTTATGATACTTCCGATCAAGGTTGGCTTTATGTTACCATTTCTAGATATTAAAAATCCTGACAAGATTGAAATTACAAATAACAAAATCATGAATGGGAGCTGAATACTTGCAAGGGCTATAGCACCACCACCGAATCCGAGTGGAATAGGACTCTGAATCAAGATTGGCAAAGTTTGGTATATTATGAAAAATGCAATACCGATGTTCATTATTAATATATTGACAGGTAAAAGAAGACCATCTTTCATTAGACCAAGATCTATAATTGGGTATTGAGTCCTTTTCTGTGTGAAAAAGAACATTGGTAAAATGGCAATTGAGATCATGAAAAGAGCTAAAACTAGAAGCAAATAATGGCTGTTTGGTTGAGAAATGGAATTTGGTAATAAAGTTAAACCCACGAGGAAGGTTGAAACTAGACCTACCAACATCAGAGTTCCGCTAATATCTATACTACCTCGTTTTCTTGAAACGAGTTTTTCCGAATCAATTCGTACCCATCTAAGAACTACAACTAGTAATATCGCCATTAAAGGAACGATTGACAGGAACGTCATATGCCAACTAAAATATTCAACAATGGCTGCCCCCAATCCAAGGCCAATTACGGCACCTGCTGAAAAAACTGCAGTAAAAATTCCTTGCCCTATTGCAAGCTTTTCATTGGAAAATTTCTCTCTAATAATCGCAAAAGCAACAGGAAACATGGCTAGGCCAGTACCCTGGATTATCCTGGATATTATCAACATAAAGATATCATTTGACAAGCCTCCCAACAGACTCCCCGTAGAATATATCACGATTACAATCACCAATATCTTTTTTTTTCCATAAATATCCGAGAGTTTACCTATAATTGGTGTCATTACCGCACCAGCAACTAGATACGCTGTTAATATCCATGATGACGTATTATAGGATATCTCAAAGTCGTCTATCAGATATGGGATCGCAGGAATCAGCATAGTCTCTCCGTACATAGTTATTAGTGCAAGGCAGCTAAGGATTACGAGTGCAGCCCATGCATCTTTTTGAGAATTGTTTTCATTCATAAATTGAAATTCATCCTTAGTTGAAATAATCTCAAATCTATGTACAAGCCTATGAATGCGATTATTGTATTCGGATTATAGATGTTCTCATAGAAATAAGTTATTATTCTACCAATAGCGGTATACATATTGCATCAACTAATCTCTATAATCAAAAAATTCCTAGTCTTCTAAAAAAAGAAATACCAACACAAACTCTTAATTAATGAAAATCGATACGATCATGTTCCAGTCAGAATGCAAATGCGATTGCAGCTGCACTAATTTGAAGATAATTAATGGAAATCAAATCAGATACTAGTCCTCTGCAAATATCTGTGATTGAAATGCTTATTTGAGCAGGATTTTTTAAAAATGGTTTTCTCCAAAGCTCTCTGATCGTGATTCTAGGTTATCAGACTAGTGGTAATACCAATCCATTTCTAGGAGAAAAATATCGTCTAATCCTTGTAAACATATTCGTTTTCTATTAATCGTTATGGAGGAAATGAACTGTCGCAAATGCACCAAAATCCTAAGTTAGTATTCAATAGCTCAATATGTAACAACTCATAGGACATATTGACTCAAACGGAGATTATAGGATAACTTCTATCCTGAAAATTGTCAACACAAAAGAGAATGAATTGGAATAATGAAAGTACCCGTTGGATTTAAAGAATGAAGGGGTAAGGACTATATAATATTGAGTTGTCTTTTCCCTGATCCAATAGACCCCATGAAATGATTTGATTCAGCTCAAAGATATACGGATGACATAGAAAGGGAGATATCTCAAGACGACCCTATGAATTAAACCAACCTAGTTTTCTAAAGTAATAAACCATAAGTCCTGCAGCCATTGAAGAAAGCGATGCGGTCAAGATGAGGGGAAAGTAATCGATAATTTTTTCCCCCTCATGGACACTTCCTGGAATTACAATGTTCATTCCATAGAAAGTCCCTGCAACAGTAATTGGAATTGATAGTGTGAACAATATTGTTAGAAAGCTTAGAATTTTATTCGCTTTTTCTGAATTCAACATATTATCGGTATCTTTGTAAATTTCAATTGTTTCTTTCGACTCATCTAGGGCTTCTAGTACCTTTGATATGTGATCATTAATATCGTCAAAATAATCAATAAGATCCTCCTCCTCTGCGTTACTTGAAAATCTCTTAACATCTCTGGACGTAATTTCTAACATGATCCGTTTTAACGGCAAGACTATTCTGCGAAGCGTTGTAATTTCCCTCCTGAGTAGAGATATTTCCTTAGCATTTGCTACTTTATCATCAAATACTTCATCTTCTATGTCGTCTAAGTTTCCAATAATTTTCATTAATATGTGAAGTAGATTATCAACCAACGCATCTAAAATTGAATGTAATAGATAACCTGGAGATCCCCCCATGAAATTACTCCTGATCTTCTGATCTCCGCTTTTACAAGTTCTAAATAGTTCGGTTAATGGATTAAGATCCCCCTGAGTAATTGAAATAAGATAATCCTTACCTATAAACAAGGAGAGTTGAGTAAAGTTTGGGGCGGCTTTTTCTTTGAGAGTAGTTGGAAATTGAAGTATGACAAATATATGATCATCATACCTATCGATTTTAGGGAGTTGATTCTTCGACAAACAATCTTCGATATTCAACTCATGAATAGGAAAATTTTTGGATACTATATCCATTTTTTCTCGTGTGGGTCTTTCCAAGTAAACCCATAACAAATTTTGATTGTTGATTGTTTCCAAACCGTTAACATAATTGGGAAAATCCAATTCAAATCGATATACAATAGTCTATTTAATATATAATGTATTGGGAGATTAATATCATCATATCAAAGATCAACTTGTATGTAACCACATATTCTCATACTAGAAGCAGTAATGGAAATAGTCAACCCTATTTTATAGCCACATTCATTTAGAAAAGACAATAAGAATGTGTGTGATTAATAGAATTTATCATGTTATAACCACCTTATTTCAGAATTTCGACGTACAGTTTACCCATATTTCTTGCAATACTCGAAACTAATCAATCCAAAAAGAAATTGGTTCTACAAAAAACAGAGTTAACTTTTGTCCTTAAATTTTGATCACTAGGTAGATTTCTACCAACCTTAGGTGGAATTAAATTTTATTAGTTGAAATAAATAAATTGTAAACAAAATTAACTCTTTAACCACTATTAAAGACATTCGTAGAATATAGCAAAATATCTAATGCATATTGGTTTGTAGTAATATAGTTTACAAGTATGAACACAAGTAAAAAAATTACTAGTGTCAACAGCAATGTTTCTCGCATCTGCTTTGGTCTTATTCCCCCTAGCAATTTCAAATATTTAAGTATAAAAGAGTAACGAAGTAAAGCGATTTATAAGTCAGTCTCAAAAATCAAAACAGAACAGTCAACTAATTTCCGGTGGAAATTCAACATCATCTGAAAATAATTTAAATATTCAGATACAAGATTTTTACTAAATTGTAGATTATTCTAGAAACCAGTTTTCATATAAACTGGATGGGGAGAGGACAGTGTCTTGAAGTAACACGGTTTTATACCTTATAGTAGGAAGCATTGTTGCCAGCAAACAATTCTATTTGTTGGAACTTGAAAACTATTGTGCCAACTCAATGATATTCAAATTGCGTATTCTATCTGTCAAAAAGATGGTTCATATTTAGCATACTCAAATAATCAAAATCGCTCATACTTTGTTTGAATCAGTATCCAGACTAGTTCGGAATACGACGTTCCATTTCAAGTAAGCAAAAAGACAAGACAGTATGTGGAAAGAAATCCAAATGGCTTATAGTCGTCTATTTACCAAAACGATCACCATATCTAAACCCTGGGGAATCAAAAGTTAACAGGAATTTAAAGAAAGACATTTGTGCAAACTACTGTTATGAAAAATAGGAGAATCTACTGTGTTCTGTAAGAAAGTATCATAGGAGAACAGGATGTTGGCCTAAAATATGACAATTAACTTATCCTCTCAGGTACTAAATAATATATCTATTTTGAAATTTCCTCATAATGAAAAACTCAAAAATGGATGCTTTATGGATTCCGTATATCTGCAAACAATACTAAAAAATTTAGTGTGATGTATTGGCATTCATCAATATGACATACAAATCGAATCTGATTGTAATTTTTAAGGTAATTTGATATAATTGAACCTACTAATATGTTATATGAGGATTATGAGGTTCAATTATCTGGGTGGTGAAGAACTAAATGTGCCATCATGTCTAAATCATAATGTTACGCTACTGTTGACTATCTCTAGATGTTTGATTACTATTTCATGCTCATTGGAATCCATTAATTATTCACTATGACCATGGAAAGAAAAGAAAATCCTATCCAGTGTTATACCTGTGGATTGGTGGATGGTTTTCCATTTAGATGTAATTACTGTAAAGAATACTTTTGCAGTAATCATAGAAATCCACTACACCATTCATGTCCTTTTTTGTATTCATACAATAAGCGAAAACAAGATACACTCTTTAACGACAAACAATATAAAAAATCCGATCATTCAAGTTTAAGATCCATAGGTAATTTATTGAATATAAAAACCTCAAGGACCGAACTCATTCATCTTTCATTGGCCTCTGTGCTTGTAATTTGCGTAGGACTTTCCCTGAATAATTATAGGTATTTCTCTTGGCAATTCCTTGCAATTTTTACTAGTGCTTTTCTAGTCCATGAATTAGCCCACAAGTTATTGGCCCAATATTACGGTAGCTGGGCAGAATTCAGAGCTGAAATCTATGGTCTTGTTCTGACGGCAATATCTGCCCTCCCAATAATGCCATTTAAGTTTATAGCTCCTGGCGCGGTAATGGTCAGACTTAATGACCGATCTAAATTTGGTAGAGTTGCTCTTATCGGACCGCTTACAAATCTAGCTATGGGTTTTTCGTTTTTGATGTTGACTTTGACTTACGATTCCCATAATCCTTACTTCGCAGTCGGGGCTTCCTTTAATGGTTGGATCGCGATGTTTAATCTTATACCCATGGGAGTCCTAGATGGACAAAAGATTTTTGATTGGAATAAATTGGTTTGGGGAGCTGCTATGGCAGCTGCTATGGCTCTTTTTATTATTGGATATCTTTAGCTGGGGTTTATTCCAATCTTTATCAAACTATTCTTCTTGTAAGAACATAGAATTGGAAATATCACTATAAAAACAGGACAGCTGTTTACCCCATTTTTCATTTCATGAACATATCGTTGCTTTATTCGGAATAATTCTCAGTATTGTTTTGTCGAAAATCCTATTTACTAGCATTCAATCATTTTTCACCATTTCTGTAAAAGCCTACAAAACCTGTCTAAATGCAGTCATCGATAAGGTGTTTCAAATAGTTTTAAAAACGAATCTTCCAAATAAAACAGCAATCGAAGTGCATATACCTAAATCGCATCAGATTTTGATGGTTTTCTAGAATATTTACTTTCAAAAACCACAGAGAAATATTCAAACCCATACTTGCAGAATTACCCAAGATCAAAATAATATCGTCCTTTCCAATTCCGTACATCATCCAAAACAAGAGACCGATAATCATGATAAGAATGAGCCTGATAGACATGTCCTCAGATTTTTTTGTCGTTATTGTTTTGGATGATGTAAATGCTAGGTACCGCAAAACAAGTAGTCATAAAAACGATAAATGTATGCAAAAGATCAACCATAATGATTTATGATATTAAACTTGTTAATCACAATAGTTAACTAAGTCGACCAGACGTAGTTATCTGCCATTTTGGAATTTCTATCCGCTCAAAGGGATATTTAAGTTGAAAACCCTCTTAATGCCCAAGTCATAATTATTTTATCAATATGTTAATATAGAAAAAAGGCCTTTTCAAGTGATTTCAGATTGCTTCTCCTGCCACCTGAATTATTTGTCTCATTCGAATCGGTTTTTGCAGAAATTTTTCGATATATTTATTTTCTAAAAGTTCATTTTTAGTTGGTTCATCCAAATCATATGCGGAAATTAGCACTATTTTGATTCCATTCATTTTCTTTATCTTTTTGGCTACCTCATCTCCTAACATATCACCTAATTTGTAATCCAGCAAAAGGAGATCGATTGGTGATCCGGTTGCTTTTTTCTGAAGATATTCATGTATACATTCTGCTCCTGAACAAACTTTTATGACGTCATATTTCAATTCCAACACCCTGGAATAAAGATCAAGTAATTCCTGTTCATCTTCACAAATCATCACCACCTTTCTATCCCTGGCAGTCGAATTAGAAGATTGCATCAATATTTAGTTTACTTTTCTAACTATTAAATTTTGACTTAAACATTCTGATACCAATATAGGAGTCATGATTTTAGGTATGTTCAAATCCATTATTGAAACCTCAACCATTATACCTCGCAACTAATTACATAGGGGTTCTAAAATGTTGTCGATGTATCGCAGGATGGTCATACATATTGTTAATCTTGTCTATCAGAATAAATAGATTCCTTGAGCCTGAAAAGATAGTCAAATATGCTATACTATATTGGTCCTAAAAATAGGGCAATTGGATACCCAAGGTTCCGATCGGAGGTCACTATTGATTTAAGAATGTTATAAATCTGCTCTTTTGGTCACCCATTTTCACATCCTGAATCAGTCATGAATGAGACATGATTCTAAAATCCAATGAATTAATGGAACAACTTGGGTTTAATTTGGAACTAACGCCACCCTCAAGTCTTATCAGATAGAAAAGCTTAACTAGTTATTCGTAATAGGAACCATGATGATGAGATTAATTATAATAGTTAATTGTTCAAAAGATATCGGGAGAGGACACTAATTAGTGTTAAGGATATACACGATCATAGCAATCCTAGGTATAATTGGAACTATGAGTGTAACTGACGCAATGGTTATATATGCTAGTAGTGACGATGACGAAAATAACAACGATCCATTGAATGAGGCATGTTATAGGTCAGGGTTTAATGATGGAGAACAAAGTAAACCATACAACCAAACCGCATTTAGTCAATGTGGAGTTAATGATAGAGCTTATTATGAAGGATTCATTTCAGGATGTATCGTTGGACAGGGTATGGAATATTTCGCATGTAATCAGATAGCCAAATAATCTCTTAGACAAAATAAACAATTGTGTTTTAATCCAAATTTATTTTTGTTTTTTTTTTGAATCAATCCCTGGAAGTGAATCAAGTTTATGAAATATTGGGATAGTAAACTGAATTTTTGAAAGAACATCATGTTTGAAGTTTATGTTGATTCTTAGTGCCGCTTACCGACACCACAACCTTTCTGGTGATTCAAAATTATAATTTCGTAAACAATCTTGGGAATTAGAGGTAGTCGGAACATAGAACATAATAAATAAGAAATTAGTATTCTAAATTCAAAACAGCAAAAGGTGGCCGTTTATATTGGAATATAGGCGCACGAGATTATTTATTAGTTGTACAATTCTACACCTTGTGTCATGAACAAGAATAATATAGGCAATTTATGAATATGCCCATCTGAAATTTTTCAAGAATTTGCAATCCAATACAACGCGGCTGCAATGAAAATTGCTACGGCCACACCATTTATGATTTTCCATTTTGTATCCATGTTGTACCTACAGTGGCATTTACGCGTTTACGTTATTTTAATTTGTCTATCTAGTTTTTAAATCAATTATTGGTATCAACCATTAAAAATATTTGATATCACCTGCTTATTCATCACATAACAACGGTTGAACATATTACGATAAAAATAAATGCCACAATCAAAACCATTTTGGGACTGGGTTTTATCAGAAATGGTGGACATAATCATCAGGGTAAATGAACTAAGAGATTAAAATTTTTAGCCATATCAGCAGGAATTAAGGATCAAAAGAATGTTTAGTCTTTCATAAATTTGATGGCAAACTTTAATTTAGCAATTTCTTTTTCAATAGCTACTAGTTCTATTTTATCTTTAGTTAAATTAAAAAGCCTCCTACAAGCGTGTATTTGGGCTATAATTATATCTTCTCTATCTTAACAAAGGCTATGAGGTGATTGATTAAAATAATAAAGGATTATCCATATAGATCAGTTAGAAGATCTATAATCGTATAAAAGATTAGAAATCGCATCTTGAACAACTACATGCAATATAATGATCTAAATGGAATCTTGTCATAATTTTTATTTTACCTATATAAAGATCTCTAGATCATTGTTGATTTCAAGAAAATAGCGAACTTGTATAGGGTATGGAATTTGTCCGTTGTGTTGATATAATTAATAGATAGTAACATGAGAATAATAATATCAAACCCAATAAATTGCATAAACATGATCATTCTTTACCTATTTAGATTTAGATTTATGGTTACCTTTCATTATGGTTAAGTATCGATTTAGAAACATAATTCTAAAATATTTTTGGCGATATAATTTGTTTAGTTAGTGGACAAAATTAATTAGAAAAGTAAACAAGATACTTTTTAGTTTCTTGTCGAGACGGCCTAAGATATGTTATTACCATCTAGTCTAAATGGGTTCTTAACATCCAAGCCATTTTTTCATGAATTTCCATTAACCCTATCAAAAAATCATTAGTCCCCATGTCATTATATTCCTCATCGCATTTCTCTGCACTCTTTCGTAGATATTTTATGGTATTCTCATGATCAGTTAATAGATTTGAAATCATTTTTAGATCAGATGGATATTCACCAGGATATTCCTTCAAATGGGTAATACGCATAAACTCATTCATTGTAGCCACTGTGGCTCCACCCAATTGCCTGACTCTCTCAGCAACTTCGTCAATCATCCCATCTAATTTTTCATATTGTTGTTGAAAAAATTCATGACGCTCTTTGAAATCCTTGCCAACTACATTCCAGTGGTAATTACGAGTTTTTGTAAATAACAGGTATTCGTCTGCTAGCAAGATATTAAGAATGCCTACAACCTCCTTCCTGTTTTCTGCTTCGATTCCTATATCTATATTCTCTTTCATTTCATTGATTTGTTTTTCTAACATGAATTAACAATACGAAATAAAGTTATTAAACCTAATACGAATTTTTTAACCTTGAGACTATTCTTTGGAGAAAGGAAATAGACATACTTGGCTATTCATGGCTAAATCTTCTAGCCAGATAATTTAACTACTCAAAAAGAATCAAAAAAAGGACAGAATATTGAGAATTAAAGAGATATATCATGCATAACAGAGAGACTTGGATTATTTATATCACTATCAGCATTTATTAGATACTATTTTATAAATTCCTTAATAAAATTAGACTGGATGAAGATAGTATTACTGGCAGGCGGCATAGGCTCTAGGGCAAGACCATTCAGTGATTATAGTCCAAAGGCGTTGATTCCCATTAATGGAAAGCCCACGATTGATTATATAATAAAATATGTTTCGAAATTCTCTCAGATTACTGAAATCATAATAGTTTGTGAATTCGATTCACACGGAAAACAAATCATTAATTATCTAGAGGGTAAGGAACGAATTATTGGCAAGAAAATTATCTTTATCGAAGATAGAAAAAAAGGAACGGGTGGTGCACTTCTGGAGTGCATGAAAAGTTTGGAGAAGGAGTCTTTCTTTATGGTGTGGTATGCTGACAACTTGTGTGCTCTGGACATAAATAGGCTTGTTAAGGAATATGCCAAAATCAATACCGAATCAGGAGAAGGACTGATAGGAATAGTAGTAGCCAGGTCACATCGTAAAGAGGAAACAGGTAGGTTGATCTTGGACAGGAAATTTAGCAAAAATACGTACTTGATCAAGGAATTCAGTGAAAAACCTATTGTCAAGCTTGAACACCCCGAAGCGTCAGGAATTTATCTTTTCAACAATAGAATTATGAGTTTTTTAAAATTAAGATCAAATGAGAAGGGTGGAAAAGGTTTTGATTTATCTTCAGATATTTTATCAAAAATAAGAATTAATGATAACAATGGTATCTATTGTTATGACGTGTTTTATGGTGGAACAGATTGGATAGATATAGAATCACCTAGCTATTTAGAAAGAAATAAAAAAGTAGTGGACAACGTTGTCTTGCAAATGGAATCATTGTACCCCAATTGATCCTAATAGCTGATGTCAATTTCAAGTGGTCAATAAACTACTTTATTCTGAGCTGATCATCAAAGACGGGTATTAACCATTTTAGCTACAATACTACTACCGTTGTTCTATGAAATGCACATAAATGATTACTCCTTTGATTTTAATAACTTTAGTCCAATTAGTCAATACATCAAATGCATTTAATGTAATAAATGAGTCAAGGGGTAAAGAGATAAATATACATTTGATTCATTGCTGACTTTCACAGTGCAATCGAATCCGACTTTAATATTAATTGTTTTGATTTATGACCACCATACAATAACAAGGCAAATTCGAGAACCACGAGTCAAAATACAGTTAACTTAATTGTGAAACAGGTTTGAACCATAGTAATTTTAAATGAATGGAAATCCCCACGTGGTAAAATAATTCTTTATATGAAACAAGTCCAAAGATAACTTATGAAAACGATAAATTGTAGAGAAGCTGGATTTGATTGTGATTATGTCGTGAAAGGTGAAACAAAAGAGGAAGTTTTGAAAAATGGCATAGAGCATGCCAAAAGTCATCATAATATGAGAGAAGAAGACATAACTGCTGAAATGAAACAGAAGATCAACGGAATCATTCGCGGCGATTAGATATATTTTTAAAATTTTTTGATGATATAGCATTATTCTCATTTGTTTTCGAAAATGGGACAAATTCCAAAAAGTTTTCCTGACATGTCTTTTCCACTGTGCTTCTTGGTTGTAGTTACTATTTTTACACTCTAACAACTAATTATTTGGACTGGAAATATACCATTTAACATATATTCCTAAACACCTCTTAGCAGCTAGTTTCTCATGTTAAGATCAAACTTTTTGTTCTAAAGTAGAGATACCTTTTTCCTAAAATCATCAAATGATGAGTAGCGTTTTGGTACAAGCTGGTCCTGTTTGGCTATATTCCATACTTCCTCAAGCATCATAAACTCAGGAGACTCTGTTAGAAGATAGATGGGGAGGAGAGTATCCTTGTTCTCTTCCAGGTACTCTGTTACCTTCTTTGATTTATAGTGAGGCGAAGTCTTGTCCATAAATAAATA
>JBGTFK010000061.1:0-14457 GCA_041747305.1 Candidatus Nitrosocosmicus sp. | reverse complement strand
TATATTCATTCACACACCTCTACACTGCGGAAGTAAAGCATAGTGATACAGTATGGTTAAAAGTAGTAGATTTGCAGAATGTCCAAACAGCTTTATTTTTTTGTATATCGTATGTAAAGATGTCCTTTCCTTGCTATCCTACTTCAAATTATCCAAAAAACCATTGCTGTTCTTCATTCACAGGTCTTTGGGTACAACAGTTTGATGACTTTTTTAAAGAAATAGAATCGATATCCAAAACATGAGGTAAAGCGATTATCTTCCCCAAAAAGACAACGAGAAATAGGTGCCGGTAGTTAGACGTTTCAGGCTTGCTGTTGTTAAAGATAGAGTTATCATGGTTTTGGTGTGTACTACGGGCTCTACATAACCTACACCCTGATGGAATTTATATTTGGTTTGGATCAGCAGAGTAACGTCTGTAGAGACATAGACAAGATTGAAGGAGTGATAAAAGATGCTGTTTGCCAAATCCTCAAAAACTGTATAATGCAACCTAAAGGTTTCACTTAAGAAGAGGTGAACAGTATTTCCAGGGCTATCTGGCTTTTGTGGATTGTACACAACAACAGAGATACCAAGACCTAAAAAAAACAGGAAAAAAAAGAAGACTATACTATGTAGCCAAGAGAAAGATACACATCATGGTTAAGAATCTGTACTCTATTAAAAGGGACTGAGAATCTACAAATCCAAACACAGACAGACAGGAGGTAGGAATGAAGCATGATTACAAGGTCTACAAAGATAATCACCCTGAATTACCAAAGGATATAGAAAGGATGTTTGACCTTGGATTCTAAGGAGTAGAAAAAGACTGTCCTACAGAACAAAAATCATCCTTACCTTTTAAAAAGGAAAAGGACTGCGAACTTTCTGTACAGCAAAAAGAGTACAACAAAGAACATTCCAAGAGAAGGATAGCGATATAACATGTCATCTACAGGGTAAAAAAGTATAGAATAATATGAATGATATCTTTAGAAACAGGCTCAGAAAGTACGATAGAACATCAGATAGAGTATCAGGACTGGTAAACTATAGAATAATGAATATCTGTTAGTTACAGAAATCGACGACGTTTAAAAGACCCGGCTTACCTTTGCTAATTACGCAAGAGTTTTTTTCTAAAAGGTTTATTTGAAATAGATTCCCAGCCATCTAGAATACAGACTATTACATTTTATTTGTCTCATTCCTTTTTTCAATCAATTACGTTAATGAGTTGTAATTCATTTTTACTCTTTCCAACCCAATTTAGAAATTTGCAAAGCTTGAGAATCATTAGAGCCAGTGCAGTTAGTATAAAACCTTGGTTGTATTCTATTTCTATGATCAAATACCCTAGATTGAGTTATTACATTAATTGATTTGATCGATTATCAAATATTTTCTACATCTGCAATGGATTCACAGGTTAAGATGAGTCCTATAGTGTTTACTATTGAAATATCCTTACAAAAAGGAAGAACAAGCCTGTTTTGAAGATCTATCGATGGCAATTTCGCCCAAAATTACCTTCAAACCAACCTCTAAGCAATATTTCACCAACTGTGAACTCTGATTCTTATCCGTTTTGCTTTGACCATCTGATGCTTGTACTTTTTAATCCCGACGATTCCAGATAGTTACATGGTTTCGTTTGATACAGCAAGATAATCTTAATTGTTCTCCAAGATGCTAAGCCCGAGAAATACAAATACAAAGCGTAATATACATACTTGGGAAATGATTTATTTCTAGTACATACTGGAAATAAGGCCACTTCAACCTATAGTTTTATCGTTGAGTGGAGCACAAAATATTTTCAAATAGGTCCTAGGAGTCTGTTTAATCAAATAGATTTAGTATGCATACGTGATATTCTCTTACTATCCTTGTTTTGATCATTCTTTAAAAGATTATTGATACAAGCATTTAAACAAATTATCGATTCTCCTTTTGAAATAGATGAACCGCTTTAGACAATTGTAAAATAAATTAATTACATAATTAACCATTAATGTGCTATTCAGAGTATCATTCTATAATTCTACTTAGTTATACTTTTAATTTGCAAAGTAATTCTCATTTTGTAGAATAAGCTCAGCAATTATAAAAGAAATAGAACTAAGCTGATTGTACCATGAAAATATTTTTTTCAACGATTTTGGTACTTGTTGGAATTTTAGGCATTAATTTGCATCAAGAAAGTTATGGTCAGTCCTCAGAGAGAGAAGAAATTGTAATAGGGTTTATTCCTACTGAAAATGCAGAAGAATTAACTCCCAAAGCTGATGAATTAGCAACATTTTTAGAAAATAGATTTAATAATACAGTCGATTTTAATGTACTAGTTACTAATTCTTATGAGCCTTTGATAGAAGGCTTGAGATTTGGACATGTTGATGCAGCATTTATGGATACCGGTCCTGCATGGATTGCTCATAACAGAACTGGGGCAAGCGTAGAACTTGCGGAAGTTGTAGATGGAAAGATCTATTATCAAGCCACGGTCTTTGCAAGAGCAGATGACAATTCTACTCAAAACCTGAATCAAACATTAGGAAAGAAGGTTGCCTTTACCAGTCTGACAGGGTCATCAGGTTTCGTAGTTCCAATTGGATCTTTGATTGAAAGAGGACTTATTGATGTCAATGGAAATGACTTTGTTGCCGTTATTCAAGCATTAGACAATGCTTTTGAAAGTCACATAGCCTCAGGTGGTTATAAGGAAGCACTGACGTTACTACTAAATGGTAATGTAGATATAGCATTCGGAGCAAATGATTCACCTCAAAGATTCCTTAATCCTTCAGAACAGGGTCAGGTAAGAGTTGTAGAGGAAATAGGTAAAGTTCCATCACATGTGTTTATAGTTTCAGAGGGTATGCCTGTCAGCACCAAAGATAAATTGATCGATGCTATGTTAGAGTTAAACTTTCCAGAGAATAATCACATTCTAAAGAATATCTATGGGGCAGAAGCATTACTACCGACTACCACTGAGGGTCATATAGGAGAATTTGGTGGAAAAATAGCTGCAATTGCAGGAATAGATACTGAACTATTTGAAAACATTGATTAGGTTTTCACAACATTTTTTTTATAGAATAAATTATATTATTGACAGAATGTTGTCACATCAATAGTCTTGAATACATTGTGCAATATAGTAAACATAGCTAATGTATGGATGACTTATGATAAGAAAGAATATGTAGTAAAGAACATTTCAGTTTCCATTGACAAAGGTGATAATTTATTTATCGTTGGATCTTCTGGTTCAGGAAAATCAACCATTCTAAAACTGATCAATGGGACATTAAATCCGTTTAAAGGATCCATTAAGGTGCTAGGTCAGACTCCAGACTTGAAAAATAGAGATTTCAGGCAGAAAATGAGAAAGATAGGTTATATGCCTCAGAACCTTGGATTAGTAAAAAATGTCAGCGTATTAGACAACGTTCTTTTAGGCGTATTACCCGGCATGAGTCCGTGGAGAACCTTGATCAAGAAATTTACAAAGGAGGAAATCAATAATGCGAATATTGCAATAAAAGCAGTCGGATTGGAAGGAAAGGAATCAAGAAAAGCATACATGTTAAGTGGAGGCGAGAAGAGAAGGGTAATAATAGCAAGAACTCTGACTCAAAAACCAGAACTTATCCTTGCAGATGAAATCGTATCAGAATTGGATCATTCTTCCGCAAGGGAAATAATGAATCTAATGATGGAAACGAAGAAGAAATTAGGATTGACCTTAGTAATGGTTCATCATGACGTTGGAATAACTATGGAATATGCTGGTAAAATTTTGGTAATGCGAATGGGGGAAAAAATGGGTGAGTATAATGCTAATGAAATTAGTGAATCAAAACTGATAGAAGCGTTAAAGAATTGAATACTAAGGATAATCTTATTTTAGCTATTGTAGTTGCTATTCTCATTGTAAGTTCCTATAATTTAGAAATAGATCCCATACAGTTCCTCGAAGGTTTACCAAATATCGTAGTGATAATAAGTGAAATGTCTAGAATCGATCTATCATTGCTTAATGTTGCCTTGTATGCGATGATGGAAACAATTCAAATGGCATTTATTGGAACGATAATTGGTTTTGCATTGTCAATACCATTAAGCATGCTGGCATCTAGAAATGTTGTTACCAACAAGTATGTTTACGGGCTCACTCGATCAATTTTGGCCGGGATCAGAATTTTTCCATCAATCTTATGGGCTATCTTCTTTGTCATTGTAGTGGGATTGGGGCCGTTTGCAGGGATACTAGCTATAATAATGTATACCATTGGATTTATCACAAAGTTACAGTATGAAGCGATTGAGTCACAAGAATCAGACGCCATGGAAGCCATTAGTGCTATTGGTGCTTCAAAGTTGCAATTAGTAATGTTTGTAGTAATCCCTCAAGCTGCTCCACATCTCATAAGCCAGTTACTTTACATGTTTGATTATAACGTGAGACAAAGCAGCATATTAGGAGTAGTTGGTGCAGGTGGAATAGGTTTCTATATTATCAATTATATAAAATTCCTCGATTACGGTAAGGCAGCAGTATTTATGCTGGTAGTTTTTGTTGTTGCCCTAATAGTTGACTACATTAGTATGAAAATTCGAGACAAGTATATTGTAAAGCATCAGGTTGGTATATCTGCAAAGTAGGTACTTTTGATGATTCAGTAGAGTCGTTTGTGAAACAAATGCCTTGAAATAATGCCATAATGAAAGTATTTTCTGTTTGATATTTCCACTACAGAATATGAGATAATGTCAAACCTGTTTGTAATTTTATTAATAGTAAATTTTTTTGATACGGTATTCATATTTATATTAATTATCGGCCAGTTAATCCAGTAGTAGTTGATCCCAAATGGATTCTCTACCTCATGTAAGTAACGATATGCACAGAACAATACCGCCATTTTACATTAATTTGTTTGTCTTATAATAATTGAAAGCCCGGAATACTTTTCTACCATGCTAAGCGATTTTATCCCTAAACTTTTCCGTTTTATATGATTAAAATTCTCAAGAGACAACTGTACTATCCAGACCTGCTGATTGACCTTGGAAGATTGGAAAGTTTGGATAACTATCTTCCTTACTAGACCGACTACCAACATTATTGCATGTGTTTTCCTGAACCTCGATGTTAGTGTTGTTAGCCGAGCCTACTGTGTCTTTTAATGATGGTATCGTTTTAATAAGAGAGACTGTGTCTGAATTTAGGTTTACCGCATACTTAAATATATTACCCTAGTTGTACGCCACTAAAATTGGATTAGCTTCAACCCAATTCTTTTCTTATTGATTCTTTTGATATAATGACTGTAACAGGACATCAGAGTACTAATGTTAGTAGGAGCCCAGGTTGCAGATGAAGTACTTGTATCTATTATTCGCGATGCTTCAAATGTCGATGATCAATTATACCAAATTAATCCTATTAATGTCAACATGGGTGACACCATATAGTGAACTAATGAGGATTGAGCACGTCATATTGTAACAGCTTGAAATTCCGAAAAGATTAACAATATACCAAATGACCAATAAAAGGAACGAAATAGGAATAGGGAAAATATAGTCAAAAAAATCATTACCAACAGAGTTTGTAATGTAAAGAGTCTAATCGAAAACAAAGAAGATAATCTATCACCCGTTATGAACGACAATTCACAGTCATTTTCTGTATCTCTGGATTTTGCTGATAATGTTGTGGCTTTTGACTCTAGAGTAATGGAAACTAGCGTCACATTTGGATATACTTTTCAAGAATCTGGTCCCTTTGAATACTATTTTACAGTCCGTCCTAACATGGTGCAAGGTCGTGGAATCCTAGTAATTCTCGAGCGAAAGAGAAATCTGTTACGTTTGAAGGGTACTATTTAATCGGATCGGTTAACTAATGAAATTTCAAACCTAGCACAACAAACCGATGATCTACCTAGTAGCTTTAAGTGATCTTGATAAAGTAAAATTATCCTCCATCATATTACTAATATTACTAATATGTGTATACTTTCTTACTACTAAGCATCAGATCGTGATTGCGAATCTTTTATAATTCATACTCTGTTTGATTATGATGTTTAGATCCTATACAATTGTTATAGAAATGCAATATATCAAATTGGTTAGTAACTTGCAAATCTAATTATCTTTAGTTCAATATCGATTTATCTGTTAAATTGTATTAAATCTAGTATAAAGTTGAATAAAACTATGACTCTTAATTCCGATTCGTTTAAAAAGATGATAAATAAGCAAGATATACAATCCAAAAGTCTAAAGTCATATTCTAAGACAACAACATTGGTTGTAACTGTTATCACGATTGGATTGTTATTTTCCTTTTCTATTGCTTCAGAGAATGGAATATCGCTAACTGATTATAATGCATATGCACAAATAGAACAACAGGAAAATATTAATAGTATATCATCAGACAAGGTAACAATTAAGTTAGATTCTGTAATGTTTGCGCCTCTCACAAATTCTGATGTCAATCAGCTAAAAGTTGACATAACCTACCAAACAAATGATCCTAAATTAGTAAATACAATTATGGCTGGCGTTATGAAGGTATACACAACAGATGGTACTCTTATAAAAACCTCAACCATTCCTGATGGATTTGTATTAGGACAAGCAGGTCCCATGCCATTTGCAACGTCATTTGAAAATGCAACCATCCAAGATGTGAAAGCAGAAATTGCTATGACTGATACTAGTCATCTAGAAAAGATATCAAACACGCTTATGGTTGAAGCATCACTAGAAAAGTGATCATTCTGTACTCCAGAAAGGATGACTGTATTAAATTGAAATAATCAATTCATTCACTGTCTTTTTATTATGGTTTAAAATACTGAGCAAAATTTTGGATTTAAATGGTCTCTATAATTATTGAACAAATCAGATAAACTGAAAACTTTAGTTAAATAAAATACCATCTGTATTAATCAAGTGTCTACTGATCCGCGAAAATGGGAGAAGCGTTCAATAAGTGGTGGAATATGTAGTATCCTGGTTACAATAACCCTACTACAATTTAATGTCTAAATGTAAAAATCTTTTTTAGTACCGAGCACAAAAATTACACTCAATTAATGTGTATGTTTCGTTCGAGGGCGTTATTATATTCTTATATAGTGAGATTTGCGCTTTGGGCTAATTCAAATAAGAATATAATATCTATGACACAAGTAATTGAAAATGATCGAATATTCAGAAGTAACGGTGGTGGTCTTATGGATAGTCTTTATACTTTTAAGCCTGGGTCTTTTATTAAGAAATAGAATATTTAGATTGTTCAAGAAAGAATCAGAATGATTTTTATCTAATCGAGATTATTCTGGTCTTTTCTTGTCGATCTTTAATACCTTGAGACAATTCTTTCGCTGAAATTTTGATTGAAATAAATAAATCGAAAAGAATGGATATAGACATTAAGATAATTTGTTAATTTGTATATATTTTGAATAAGGTTTACTATAGTATAGTCTCAAATGTAGGCATATTCATTGACACCAGCAATGACACAATATTTTAATAATCGGTAAATAAAAAATGTTAAATATTATTCTGTATTTATGCCTTTATAGTTACAACAGGACCAATGTATTTTATTTTCTTCGATTAACCAAGTGGAATTCCTTGGAGTTAAACTTATCTTTCTCAATGAATTATATTGTCTTCCACTATGTTGTCGAACGAGTCATCACTAAATTCTATTCCTTCTGTCGCATTGATTAGCGTGTTATTATATACCTTATTTTCTACTGAGTTATGATACAAGTAAATTCCTTGGCTTTCACAATTGCTTACCGTATTGTTATATACTTCATTATTGTGTGATTGGGATAAAAATATGCACTTTACTTCATCATGTACATTATTATTTCTAGCTACCGAATCATACATATTTCTGCTAAACATAATCCCAGAGCCTGCACTATTATATACTTCATTATCTTCTATGGTGATGTTGTAGCAATCCAATGAACATATTATACCCATTGCTCCATGGTCATGCACTGTATTGTTTCTTATTATCATATCGTGAGTTGCTGTATGTGGATCAAATCCATACATAAAATTATGATGTACATGGTTATCTTCTAGGATCATATTGCCTACACCTACCGAATAAAATCCAAATCTATTGTGATGTATTTCGTTATTCTTTATAACACTGGTACCATTGTTACCATAGTAACTAATACCAGAGCATCCACCCCCACATTCATATCCTAAATATGCTATTTCAGAATTAGTAATGTTTGTAGTACCCGTGGTTTCGTCATCAATTCTTATATAAGGTCGTGGTACTGCATCTATTCCAGTATGTTCGCGTTCTCTATCAGGTAGTATTTCAAATTCAAATTTAACATAATCATTGCTTTGTGGATCCCAGGAAGATATTTTTACAGAATCTATAACTAAGCTCCCATCTACTAAAATTGAATGAGCTGCTTTCTTATCATTACGATCGTCATTGTCTGCTTTATCTCCAGCTAATATCTTGAGCCATTTAGTATCGCTGTTATCAATTACAAATGTAGAGCCCTTTTCAATCAGAATTGCCGAGTTAAGTATCCAAGTTTTTTTAAAAACCTTAGATTCATTCTCTACCTTTAGCAAGTCGGGGCTCTGTAATTTGTTATATACGTCAGTTAGGTTAGTTGGATAAGTGCAGGTTATAGTTATCAATTTTTCATCTTCATCATAGCTAATGCAATTATCCATATCATTATCAAAAGTGTCTTTATCCTGGTTGGTTTGCTGAGCCAGTAGTGTGTAATTTGCCAAACTGAAAATAGATGCATTTTCAAGCATTAGCAGAAATATGATTAATACGGTTATAGATACAAATACTGTTAAAGCATTCAATTTGTCAACTATAATTTATTAGGGAATAGATTATTTATTTATCGGAATAAATCTATATAAAATTTATATTAAAAAATAATATTATCAATATTTATTACCTAATTATTACTTTATTTTAGCTGAAAAATTAGATGATCGGCTGATAGATTAATGTGAAAGTAAAAAATGAGTGGAAATAAGTTACATGAGATTAATTCCAGTCTCCTCTCCATCAAAGTAAATCCAAAATATAAAGTCAAAAGACAAGTGATGAAAAAAAGCATATCAATCTCCTGATGCTATATATATTATTGATATTTACTATGAATTTCTCAAAACGATTTATTTTGGTTACAGGTAATATTTTGATAATTCTGACAGCACTATCGACTGAACTATCTTTTTATACTTCGCACGCCCAATTAACAGAAACTCTACCTTCTTCGGAACCAGATATAGTTAACCTTGCAATTTCAAATATTACATTGGGAGCTAGTACGACAGGTCTGATTTCTGTGAATGGAATTGTATTAAATAATTCTACCCATGATGTGCAGAATATGGGAATTGATGTTACAATCTATGATGCTGATAACAATGCGATAAGAGAAACAAGTAGATTTATTTCAAGTCCTTTTACCATCTATGAACCTACCTCAACAATAAATTTTGACTTTCTCATGAGTGCAGGAGACTTTCACAACTATACAGCGTATGCATATGCTGATAGAGCTCTATGAAATTATATTTATTTTTACAATAACCTTTTAACCTGAGAGTATGTTCACTATCAAGTATAATTAAAAAGGCTCCTCAAAAAAAGAAGTTGTTAACTTTAAACAAATACAACTATATCTAATCCAATCGATTATTAAAAGTCTAGACTTTATTAGATCATTTCCCATCCATTTGTTTTCTCATTGAGGAAATTCTGTCTTTGAGACAATGAAGTTTTCTACTTATTCCCAGTAGGTTATAAAAATGCATTACTGCAGTTCGATATCAAACGCTTTTAAAAGATTTGGATGGATCTGTGTGTGTACAATCATCATCAAATCCATTGGAGAAGCCTTATCTCTAATTAAGTTATGGAAATCTATTATACTGCTCTCAAGATTAGTTACAAAAATCTTGGAATCCTCATCAGTCGATAAAGGTTCTAGTTCGCTGTTAAAAATTTCAAGTGCTTTGATAGAAAGTTGTGTGGCACTCTGATAGGCACCTAGATCTATTATAGTATGGTTTTTACTCATATGATTTCTGATATCAATATCAGTAGCAGATATGTTCTCAATATGTATAGGTATATTATTGCTGGTAGAAATGTTGTACGTGATCGTAGAGGTTTGGTTACCACTCATCTCGATCATATTTGACATGTCCGTCATATCAAAATCAACATCAAAAGCTTTACCATAATCAATCAGAACAAAATCTATTATTTCAGCAAGTCTTAAAGGTTGAATTCCATTAGTATATTCAGTTTTACCATTACCAGCGTCAAATAAATTATTGATGAATCCCATAATCATGTTAAAAAGCCTTGTTCCTACTCCTTCTTCCTGCTGCTGCTGCTGCTGTTGTAGTTGCTGTCCCAAGCTCCAATTAATTATCTCATCAGATTTTGTATGAATGTCTGAAACTATTTGGTTAATTTTTTGATGGTCTTTCATTGAAGAATTTAACGATAATCTTTGAAGAGTTTCTAATGCCACTGTAATATTGTCCGCATTATTCTGATCCTGCTCTTCAAATTCTGATATTAAATTTCGGTAAAAGAGTTTGTCAGCCTTCTCTATATGTTCTTGAACAAGTTGGAAGTTGTTGTCTTGGAAGTTGGGCTGCACTAGATTTAACTCGGTTTGGAACTGATCTACAGATGTGATAAAAGAAGCATAGTCGTTTGGGGTAAAGCTATGGGCATCCGCTTTCAAGTAAACAAAAGGATATTGAATACTTGAGTAACTAAAAGAAGGTACACCAATAATAATAATGATCACTATTAAAAAGAATAGTTTATTGTTCAATCGCACTTTTTTGATTATAAAGCCGGACTTTGTTCAAAGATTTGAATACGGTTGTTTCCTGTATCTGCTACAATCACTCTATTTTGCGGATCTATGTCTACACCTTCTGGTTGATTGAACTGACCATCTGCAGTGCCTTCGCTGCAACATGTCTCGGTACTAGAACCGGAAGGAGTTATGAGTTCAGAGTCGCTTTCCTGTCCCTCGCTACTTGCTTCATTAGAACCTATTTGTTTGATGAATTTTCCATCAGAAGTAAATACTTGGATTCTATGATTATTGATGTCTGTTACAAACACATTATCATCACTGTCAATTGCAACGCCGCCAGGTTCATCAAACTGTCCTATTTCAGAGCCGGGGGTACCCCATGATAATATGAATTGTCCATCCGGTGTAAATTTCTGAATTTTCTCATTTCCGCTGTCTGCAACATACACATTACCTTCTGAATCTATGTCTAAACTTTCAAGTCCTCCAAACTGTCCGTCTGCTGTACCCTCAGAACCCCACTTTGTAATAAATTGTCCATCAGATGTAAATTTCTGCACGTTAAAGTTTTCGGCATCAGTAGTATAAACAAATTCGTTATTTGTACTTGCAGTTTCATTAGTGCTTAATGATTGAGTTTGGTTACCAGAACCACCGGGTCCTACTGCTATATCATGCAAATGAGTAAATTGTCCATCCCCTGTGCCCTCAGAACCCCATTTTGTAACGAAATTACCCTGCGAGTCAAATTTCTGGATGCGCAATCCACTTCGCTCAGACACATACACGTTTCCATTTGAATCAACAGCAACACCATGAGGTTTCTTAAATTCGCCATCTGCTCCTCCATATGTTCCACCCCACATTTTTACAAATTCTCCATCTGGTGTGAACATCTGCATTCTTTCATTATAATAATCTGCAACGTAAATCGAGTCACCAGACCCAGCGACACTGTTTTGTCCATCAAATTGACCTGGCTCGTCGCCTAAAGTACCCCATTTGGTAACAAATTTATATTCAATTCCAGTTTGATTGTTGCCGCCAGTAGTTTGAGATAATGCTGGTCTAGGTTCATCCATAGTAATTTGTACCGATACTAAAAATAATGTGGATACAATTAATATCAAAAATCCATTTTTAATCATCAATTAATCCCACTCCTGTAATCTTGATAATCATAATCATGCATTAACATTATCTTGCCATTTTTTTTATCAAACACTTTAATATTTTCAGATAACAAACCAGATTTTTCTGTCATGGAATTTATTGATTATTTGATCTATTAAATAGATATGAAAGAATTTAAAATAAGAATCTACCAGTATTTTAGCTATAAAAGGATGTACACGAATTATAATTCTTATTTTTAGATTGAGTAAAAAGGATCATCACTAGAGGGGACTTTTCATCTAACAGGTTTTATCTCTCTGTTATGACAGTCAATAAAGAACCCTAGTCAACATCCTGCATGCTGCTTAAGGTTGAAATTCTTCTTTTACAAGGAAAGTAATCGTCGAAATTCTATGTTTCATCTAGCATGTATTGTATAGTCCCCTCGATTATGCTTCTTACCTATATAGATGAGATGAATGTGGTGTTTTGATTCCTGAATATTTAAGCTATCAAGTACAGGTATCGTTTCTATGTGTGGAAACCGAATGCTGGCAATAAACCATGACTAGGTCCGTACAAAATCCATCACTTTTTGTATTATTTGACCTAAATATTTCACTCTTAATAACTAAAGCAATAATATTTGATATAATAATCTGATTTTTACTACAACCAATCATGGTTGATAAGTTAGAACAAACGAAGAGAAAGTTTTATCTCTAAAACTTTTTTTAAATAAGAAAATTTAATATTAAATTATTCAAGTGCGTTATTTAGATTCGCCATCATTTTTATTAAACAGTTTTTTTAATTCGATAGAAGTTACTGCAAGGTGTAAACTCGACCTTGAAAAAGTTGCAAGCGCATCAAAGGGGCTTTATGAGATTCGAGATTAGCGATATTACCAATATTATGATGGTCTAGTATGATCCAAATAGATGCAATATATTGACGACTGGAAGTTCTTTATCCTATGTGTATAAACTTGATAAAAAAGTTGTAGCGCTAGAACTAGTATCGATCCTGGTCTATGTAAATAAGATTAAAACATCTCTAGAGATGACACTTTGAGAATTAGGCAAATCTGTTATATCGATAAATAAGATATCACTTTCTTTTTATAAGAAATTCTACGAGGGTAGGACAGGAATTACAACCACTTCTTGGATCTTAAATTTGTCTGATATGGAAGTGCGTATATCACGGGTTATCTCTAAAGTATCTTTCAAATTCAGCTCAGGATCCAGTTTAACGTTTACATGGGCTTCAATGACGTGTCCTAGAGGTCTAATGCGAACGTCAGATGTGTATAGGTTAAACCTCTCATGCACATGCTTTGTGATTTCGGTACTCAGATCTGGATTATTTACCACATCAAGTAAAACTAGTGTTGATTCTCTTAAAGCCACATAAGCCATAAAGAAGATATATCCTGCAATTATTATACCCCCAACTGAATCCATATACGGAATACCAAAGTATCCGGCAAGAACACTACCAAATCCTACGAATGACGCAGAACCATCCTTTATAGAATTTTTCGCATCCAGGTTCAATGAGATTAGATTAAATTTTTTTGCAATACTTCTAACTCTAAAAGCTCGGTGTAAAGAAATAGCACCAGCTGCAAGCAGAGTAATCATAGTAATTTCAGGGTTTATAGTTTCAACAGGATGAATCAGCCTCTCATAAGCATGGTAGGCAATGAATATGCCTAATATTATGACAATTATAGCCGCTATAAATGCTGCAAAACTTTCAATCTTGCCATACCCGTAATTAAATAATTTGGATTTAGGTTTCTGAATCATGGTGATGCCAAACCAAACAATAAATGAAATCAAAGAGTCAGCTAGAGAATCAAGTCCATCAGCTAATAGAGTGAGACTACCAGTAGTTGTAGATATGACAACTTCTGCAACACCAATACCAAGCAAAGTCCAAACAGAAATCCAAGCAGCCTTTTTTCCTTCTTCAAAGGCTAAATATTTACTCAAAAGTTATGTTGATTTACTTATAAACACCTTATAATCCTATAGATGAAAATATTATAATGTATTAAGTAAAAATATCATTTGTATGTAAGTAGAATTACAAATTTAGGTTAAAATGTTCTTGTTTTCTGCCTTATTATTACAATAGGACAAGAGAATCTTTCAGATACTTTTCTTGATACACTATCTATCCCTTTGAAAATTTTTGATACCACTGACAACCCTTGGCTGCCCATCACTATCAAATCGATATTATTTTTGTCTGCAAAATCTACAATGTTTTCTGCTGGATTACCATATAGGATAATTAGTTGAGGCTGGGTCATTATTCTTTTCATTTCCTAACAAATAAAGCTAGTCTAATGGAGTATAATGTGTTAGTGAAACAAAGATACTACCAAAAAGACTAGCATCATATAGTTCATCATCCATTCTAATTAGCATTTTATATC
>JBGTFK010000060.1:0-13461 GCA_041747305.1 Candidatus Nitrosocosmicus sp. | reverse complement strand
CATATGTCTAATATGAGGAGTTAATGTCCAGAATTTACGTCCTTTCATCCAAATATTACTAAAAATTATAAAAAATACTATAATATTGACAATTTCTTGTTAAATGATCCATTAAATGTAAAATTCAGACCTGATTACTAGTCATCCATTATCAGATCATTTAATTGGGGTCTATTTCTATCCGTATTAATAATATACTCTCGTGTTGATATGGACTTTAAGAAGGAGCTCTTTTCTGTTAAATGAAGTCATTATTGTAAGTGCTATCTAATCAAATTCATTAATTTATTTACATTATAATAGAGCCATTGTCCAGATTCTATAACGACGAGCAGAATAATCTGTTTCTGTGTTTATTTAGTTAGCAGGAATTGTATCATGAAAGATGGAAAGATGTAATTTATTATGATGATCCAAATAATTAACAAAAGATTAGGATAAGCGAACATGATTAGTTTATTTGAAAGTATACCGTATTCTTTACACGACTGTTAACGAGGCGAAATATTATCTAGAATCTAAAAATATTGTGCGCTCAATTGTCCAGATTTCTTACTCATCGAAAACTGAAAGTGCTGTTTTTTAATCAATGGAAAGGAAGGTTATGGTTTAGTTATGGTAGGTAAGATATTGGTTGCGATGTCCTCCAGGTACATCTGTATATGGGGTTCTATATTCCAGATTTTCTCACTCTCAAATAAATGCCCGTAACGTTGAGAACTTCCCATCAACTCCCTTTTCCCTAATTTATCTAAGTAGCTACTTTTGACACTGGTCTCACTGAATCCATTCTTCCTAGCGAGAGAATCTAATAAATTGTGTATCCCTGAGCCATGTTGAGCTGCCTCCTTGATTCTATATGCAATTTCCTTAGGAATACCCAATTTTTCAGCTAGTCTACGATGAACTCTTTTTCCAAAATTGTCGTATTGATCGATACCCTTATTTTGGATATTTAGTCTTGGGTCGATTCTCAATACCGTATCAATAAGATTTGGATCAAGGAATGGTTCTCGCAATTCTACGCTCTGCGACATGGTAATCTTATCCTCCCTCTCAAGTGTTTCCTTGTATAATAACTTTACATCCTTTATCATGTATTCTAGTATCTTATCGTATCCATATTTTTGTACAATTTTAGAATACCATGAATAACCTCCAAAAATCTCATCGGCGCCCTGACCTGTAAGCATGACTCTAATTCCTTGCTCCTTTGCTAATTTTACTGCTGCATATATCGGGATTGCAACCTCAACTTGACCCATATTATCATCCTCAATTACATTAATGATTTCAGGGATCATTTTTTCTACGTCATTCTCGGACAACTGATTAATCTCTAAATGAAGATCCAATTTTTCTGCTATCTCTATAGAATTAGTAATATCATTTGAATTCTTAATTCCAGAAGTATAGCAAATGACCTCTGGAACCATTTGTTTAGCCAAGTATGCAACAATTACACTATCGATCCCACCAGAAAAGACAATACCTATTCGACTGAAATCCCTTACCCGTTTTTCAACAGACTGGATTAAGGCATCATTGTATGCATTCAAAGCAGAATCTATATCTTTGTAAGTTATTGGATACTTGGTCCGAATTGATTTACTGGTATTGACCGTTATAGGGTGCAAGGATGTATCGTAAGCATGCTCGTTTTCTGTACTTGAAATAACCAAGGCATATCCGGGCAAAAGCCTTTCAATCTTTTTAAACATATTGATATTCCATAACGCTTTCTTTTCTGATCCAAATGCTATAAATCGGTCATTTTCACCATAATAGATTTGCCTTACCCCGATTCCATCTCTTACCAGTATGATATTGCCAGTTGATTGCTCTCGTATTGCTAAAACATAGATTCCATCAAGTTGAAAAACAGTCCTTTTTACTGCCTCTAATAGGTTACCCTTAGTTTTTTCATAATGATCTTCTATCAAATGTATCACAACTTCACTGTCGGTTGTGGTCGTAAATTCATGACGCCCTTCCAGACTTTTCCTCAATTCTCTATAATTATAAATCTCCCCATTGTGCTCCAAAACCAATTTCTTATCACAGCTAATAAAAGGCTGTGAACCACATGACCCACCAACTATTGCTAATCGAGAGTGTCCAAGCACGTTGAATGCATTGGCCTGAGCAAAAAGCAATTTATCAAATGTATTTGAGTAGAATATTTCATCCTCGGTAGCCAATCCAACTCCGTCTGGTCCTCTGTTTTTCATACAAGTTAACATTTTTTCAATTAACGGTGCTACATTCTCTCCTTTCTTACTTAATATTCCTACAATACCACACATTTTAAAATATTCCTAAACAATTACTATTGTATAACAAGATATAATAATAACCTCATTACTCAAATTTAAGTATTACACTTTATATACTACATATAGTTTAGCATTTCAATAAGATCAGGGTTGTGAATTATGTTTTTACTTTGTTTAATGATGTCTTGGTCTTTTGGCATAAAAGCAATACCTAATCCTGCCTGCTTTATCATGCATATATCTCCTCTCGTGTCCCCGATAGCAATCGTATCTTTAATTTCAACACCATACTTTTTAGCGTAATGAGTCAAGTGAAATCGTTTGCATATGGATATATTACATGGGCAGCTAATTTTCTCCCACCCCAGAGGCATGACGATTTCACCCGTGACCATTTCGTCTTTAGTAATTAATTCATTGGCCGAACAAAAATCTAGTTCAAGTTTTTTTGCAACGACTTGCGCTGCAATGCTGTAACTATCGGTTATAATTCCTGTCTTGTACCCATTTTTCTTAAACCAAGTCACAATTTTGTCTGCATTATGCATTATCGGAATAGAATCAATTGAATCGACTATATCCTTCCTTGTGATGCCCTTAAGAAAGGAGGCTATTAATCGGGTTTTCTGATACCCAAGAAGAGAGGGGTCAGATTGAATCGAACTGACTTTGTCGGTTAATTCAAATTTTTTAGAAATTACTTCTATTAGTCTTCCTTGGATCAAAGTGCCATCCATGTCGAAGGCTACAAGTTTTGGTTTCACAGTCATAGTAGATGATATGTAATATAATGGGAGGGTATTATTATGTGCTGACCCATAAGTTTTGTGGAATAGGTATTATTATAAGCTCAATTATATTTAGGTATGAAACTAGATTTCCCCCCTAGATTTTCTGAGAGGATAGGAGCTATTAGTCTCCATGCAGTCCAGAAAATTTATGAATTGGATTCAGGAAAGTCTCCCGAGTTTCACGGCGGACATAGGACTATTCGAGCCTTTGATCATGACGAACTTTCCAGTATCTTTAGAGAACTCGCAATTGTTATACCAATAAAAAACGAAAGGTTAAGATTAATAGAAGGGGTTTTGAGTGGAATTCCAAATGAGTGTATGGTTGTTATTGTTTCAAATAGTCAGATTTCACCTGTGAACAGGTTCTCAATGGAGGTTGAAATGATCAAGCAATATTCTCAATTTGCAGATAAGAAAATAATTATTATTCATCAAGGCGATCCTGATCTAGCAAAGATATTTGAAGAAGTAAAATATACATCGATTTTAGATTCCAAAAAACAGATCCGCGATGGAAAAGCGGAAGGTATGATAATAGGCATTCTGATGGCTAAAATGCATAATAAAAAATATGTCGGCTTTATAGATAGTGACAATTATTTTCCAGGAGCAGTAAACGAATATTGTAAGATATACGCAGTAGGATTTGGTATGGCATCTACCCCTTACAGCAATATTAGAATTTCTTGGCTATACAAACCGAAAATAAGGAACAACATCTTGAAATTTCCTAAATGGGGACGAACATCAGAAGTGACTAATAAGTATTTGAACGCATTGTTATCATATATTTCCGGATTTGAAACAGATATTATAAAGACTGGGAATTCTGGTGAGCATGCCCTGTCGATGTCACTAGCAGAAAATCTGAATTATTCGAGTGGGTATTCTATAGAACCTTATGAATTTATTAATATTTTAGAAAAATTTGGTGGGTTACTCCCCACAGATTCACCAGATATCGTTGAAAAAGGGATGGAGATATTTCAAATAGAGACTAGGAACCCGCATTTTCACGAGGAGAAAGGTAAGGATCATCTGACAGAAATGCTTCAGGCGTCACTACTAGCAATTAGCACTAGTAAAGTTTGCAACACGGAACTCGCAAAAGAAATAAAGGAACATTTACTAAGATTAGAAACTTTATATAAAAAAGATAAAAGCGGAAAGATAGAATCAAAGAAGTATTACATTATGGATCCAATAAAAACAATTCCTATTGATAAATTCGGAGAATTAGTAAAAAAGAACGTAAAAACATTTCACAAGATATAGAATCGAAATTTGGAATATCCTATAGTAGTCATGTTCTACTTAAGAAATCCAAAAAATCGATGGGATTTTCTATAACAATATCTTAGATATGTCGACTACAAACTAGTTTGTGTGTAATAAGATTTTAGTATCAAATAGGTTTTCAAGGAATGAATTCATGAAATGCATGACTCTTGTTTTTGGCGACTAGTAGAAATTCTAGACCACTTAATTCAAAAAAATTTTAATTTTATCGAAAATAGTATACCGCATCGAGAGATTTCGATTTCCTAAATGGATGTTAAAAAAGATCCTCTTGTATAATGTCAATCTACGATCCAGTCAACTTTGATTTTTCCGAGTAATATAATATTCTGAATAGGTCAATTGGCACCAGAAAAACCTGTTTACAGAGCACCGTTTTGCAACTCAAAACAATTTTAGTTAAATATGCATGCATGCCTCTGAGTTCTCATGAATGACTTTACCCTTCCACTGTTGATTTTAGTACTAGAATGTCTACAATAATGCAACGAGATTATGATAAAATATTAGGGTAAGATTATTTTGGTATTCCGGTTATCGACTTTAGGAGTAGGAAAGGGTCTGAGAAATTTGCAATTTATCATTGTGCCAGGAATAGTTATAGGCATTATTGGTGGAATTCTACTATTTTTCGCTGCGTATAATTACTATCCTCAAAAAAATGTGAATATCAATTTAAATGGTATATGTTATGAGTTTTTAGATGAGGCATACCAAAAATATCAAGATCTTGTATCTATCAGGGAAACTGAATTGTTAAAGATGCAGATAGAGTCGCTAGAAGACTCAAATTCAATGGTTCCTATTGCTTTCAGCGGAACAAGTGCTGAGGTAGAAAACATAAAAGCCGAATTTGACATAAATGTGACAGAAATGCAGACACTAGGCGACCAAAACACTCCAGTCGATAAAATGATCGTAAAGGGTATGGTCAGCCAAGCGCGTCTTCAACAAATATTGAATAGTATTTCTGAAAATACTACTGGTGCATCGATAGACTCGATGCCCAAAATTGGCATTTTGCCCAATAGCGGCATTTCGGCGTCAGAAAGTTCAAAAATCAGCGATAATATAGATCAATTCATGACAAGCGGTCTAAAGAAAATCGTGTTAGAGAAGAACGGTGTAAAAGAAACAGAATGCAGAAGCACAATAATCTATAATGATTAAATAATCCCAAAATATAAAATGACAACGATAATCCTCTAATCCTAAAAAGGTCCCATCTCTGTTAATACGGTAAATTAAGAACGGTTAAAAAATCTGTCATCTTCTGAGAAAAGCTGGGATGTAAGTCAGGTTGATTTTTTTTAGTCGGAATTACAATATGGTTTTATCACAAATCTTTCTATCGACGACTACAAAGGATAGATTGGACTATCCTACTTCATTTGTTCAAAAAAACAAAACTGATTCAATGAATATCGAATCAGTTCATAGAAGAAATAAACGAAGTTCTAGCAATCATCTTTTTGTTATTAAAACTGCGTGCAAATTGGAGTCATTAATCTTGATAGACTTCCAAATCATCATCATCTGATCATCCAAATTCACTATGTCATAAACGGAACTAGTTTCATTTGCTAAGTCTTTGATGATATTAAAATGATCAAATGTATCAAGCTTACTAGGAGAAGTCATATTATTAGCTGAATGAGATAGTGATTTATTTTCAAGACCACTATAAAAAACAGGTCCAAAATTTGATTTTTTGGTATTAAATAGCTCAGTCCCATTATGATCGATTAAAATGATTTGATCTTCTGTATCTAAACCTAGACTCTCAAACATGTCTTCCAGCGATCGCAAATTTATTATGCCAACCCAGTACCCAATCAGAGAGCTTAAACCAGTTTGGCTATTCAAATCACTCATAAGAGAGTAAACTGGGACCGCTATAGCTATTGCAGGGCCATTTATCGAAGCAGACAAGAATATGGAACTAACATAGGTTTGATTGTTTTCGACTACTCCTTTATACCACTCACGATCAGCAAAATTGATTCGTGGAAGTTGCTCTTGATCCTTATATGGTTCTCCCATATAAATATCTCCACCAGGTAAAACAAAGAAAATGCTAGCAATATCTTTGTTTCGTTGGAGGATATCTTTAGCTAGATTTCTCTTATCCGAATCTAAGGTAGAGTGAATACCGTTATAATCCCTACTCACATTCTTTAGAAATGGTACGTTCTTAAGAGATTCATCGTTACTTGAAATTTCAAGCGCATCAACTGCACTAGATATTTTGTCGTCTATCATGTTGGCTAAGAGGATAAGCATTGTAATCTTATCAGTATTGGTTGTTGGAAATTCTTCGAAATAATTTGGCTGTTGGTTGCTGTCATTAAAATCCTGAGCGTCAATGGATTTGGCCAACATAGAATATAGACATACGGTAACGATAAAAATCGCGAAGATGATTAATAATTTTCTAATAGTGAAAGTTTGAAGCGGAAATTGTTGGGTCAAATTTTATAATCAGTGTTGACAATGGCAAAGTTGATATTATTTGTTATGTTTTAGTTAAGAAATGTTTGGCAGTTCTTGTAATCTTTCACGAAACTTGTAGATTATGACTTCGACTTAACCGACTGGCTTTTTGATCGGTTAAATAATTATCATTATTCATAGATATAGCAAAACTGATTACGCAATACTCCTTTTAAGATCAATATTAGTTTCTAGCGGCACAGATTGATTGAATATACAAACGGATGACACCCAACAAGAAAAATTATTGTGGATTTGACTCCAAGTACGTAACTGAATCGTCTAACACCTCGTTTATGTCAGCTATATTCTGCTTTATTTCTTCTATTGTAGCATTCCCATCGATCTGTTCACGGAGCTTTTCTCTTAGTAAAGCCTCACCTCTATCGGATAGTTCCTTACCAATTGGTGCTTCTATGTACTCAAAATTGTCCAAGTAGGCGGCAGTGGCCAATTCTTTGGCTTTGACTTTATCGTTTGATTCATATGCGGAGACAACTTCATTTAGTAAACCTCTAATTGTGGTAATATAGTCCTGAGAAGTTGGAGTGGAACTGGCATCTGAGGTTGTGGAGTCATCATTTGTGCTCAATCCAGTGTTTATCTTTTGAATTATTTGCTCAACAACAGATTGGTCTCTAAGGTTCTGGAAGGAGTCTGTCAAATTTGCAAAATCAGACAACAGTTCAGTGATTGAACTAGTATCGTTTGAAATGTCCTGAGTATTGTTGAACAACAAGTTAGCTCGCTCCACAAATGCAGAACCATCCTGATATTCCAATTCCAGTGTTATATTACCTCCTGCAACGCCCTCTCTGTACTCAGAAGCAGCAGTTTTTAAAAGGTCTTTTATAACACTGATATTGTGTTCAGCAGTATTCAGGACGGTTGCTGGTATGACCGTTGTTAGTACTCTATTAGACATTTCTATTGAAGAATTACCTTTATTCTCAAATTGATCTACAGTGCTATTATCAGCGGAAGCCAATCCAGCCAATTGGTTCAAATCATTAAAATAGGTATCATTTAGATTCTTATCGGCTGTAGACAATGGAATATTGACAAGTGACAATACTTCTTCGATTGGATGAAGTGCATGAGCTAAAGATAATTCAGTACTATTATGGAATTTATTATACTCAGCCTTTTCAATATGGCCTATAATTTGTTCAATATTCGAATGAAAACTACTATAATCCGTCTGGTTTTGTTGTTCCGTCCCATTGTTCTGACCCATTACCTGATTTGGTAAGGCGAAACCTAATATCGCAAATGTAACTATGGCAGTAACTAATCCTAGTGCTAATTTATTGTATTTATTAGTATGCATAATGATAGCCCACCTTACAATATATTTATAGGATTATTCAATTCTCAAAGTTGATAATTAAAATACGGCTTCTGGTCCTTATAGGATCAATCATACAACTGTCGCCCCTATCAACTAATTCAAAAAACGAAATTCATTTTTCTGCTAAATGGAGAATGTATACACTACTAAACTAACCAGCAGTAGATCTAAAAGTAAAATCCGTTTGGCTGATATACCTGTATCTTCAGCTATTATACACTTTTTATATACTAATATCTCTCATACGTAGGCTATCTAGTTTATTGCAATTATGCAATGAGTGAAAATTTCAAGTATATCAAGAAGCATTTTGTAGGTTTTTTGTTTACATTAATTTCCAAATATCAAACCTTTTTAGAACTATAAATCTAAAGTACTTGGACTTGTCTGGAGAAAAAAAGACAACTATTGAGACCGTGCTGATACTTCAAGGTGGTGGGTCACTTGGTGCTTTTGGGTGTGGCGTATACAAAGCGTTAGCAAAACATCGTGTTGATTTGGATGTGATTGCGGGGACCTCAATCGGGGGGATTAATGCAGCCATCATATCGGGTAGTAGAAATAAAAATAAGACTGATCAAATATTAGAAGATTTTTGGATCGAGCTTTCTGAGAATTTTGTTAATAATGATAAATTTTTCAGTTTTACGGGTTCAAACCTAATGAAGCAAGTTTATGAAAGTTTTGTCTACCCACTTCCTGCTATTGACGCGATCTGTAATTATATGAAATTGAAGAAAGAACAACAGATTAAAATCAAACAACTTGAATCTTTCTATAGTTCTGCCGCTTTTGGAAATGAAAAATTCTTTAGACCTAGATGGTTCCCTGAATATGCAGGTTCAGACCCTGACTACTTTGCACCAATGAAATGGACTTACCTTTACGATCATCGACCATTAATTAAAACTTTGGACAGATATGTAGATTATGACAAGTTAAGGCCAGGAGAAAAAACTAATCCTCGGCTAATTTTAACCGCAGTTAATGTTCTAGATTCCAAACCTTTAATATTTGACAGTTTTAGGCAGCAAATAGAGCCAAAACATATTTTAGCAACGTCTGCTTATCCACTATACAATTTTCCATGGATAGAAGTTAACAAAGGAGTTTATGCCTGGGATGGTGGCCTTTTGAGTAACACTCCACTTAGGGAAGTGCTAGATGCATCACCGGTCAGGGATAAGAAGATTTTTCTAGTAGAAAACTATCCCAAGGAGGTTGATACTTTGCCAGGGAATTTGGCCGAAGTACATCATAGAGCTAGAGATATTATATTTTCCGACAAAACCGAACATAATATTAAAATGTCAGGAGTAATTACACGATATTTGGACTTTATTGAAGAACTTTATCAGATTGTGGAGAATAATACAGATAAACTACAATTAGATGTTAATATTTTAAGGAAAATTCGTCGAAGATATAAAAAATACCGTGAGGATCATGGGGCCGAAATTAAAGAAATGTACTATATTTCACGCGATGAATTGTACCCTCATATCTTTGAAAATGCCGATTTCTCTCCCGCTACCATAAGAGAATCAATAGAAGCAGGTGAGGAGAAAGCTAACAAGGTCATAAAAGCACATATGCAGAAGTAAATACTTCTGATTAGTATAGCATGAAAAAATTGATTGATTCTCTAAAAGATACTAGTAAGATATTTGGAGTAGGAACAACTTAAAACCGGTTTCATTACATCAGCAGAGGCAAGATGCAAAATAATATTTTAGATAGGTTATATAAAATATAGGCAGTGTAAATTAAACCAAAGTTAGCAAATTCAACATCCATAGTTAGTTCATTTCCTTTACAATTTTTTTATAAATAAATCGTTTTATTATTTCCATCCTTGACTTGACAAAAACAGGGTATCTATGTATCACCTCATAAATTAACTAATGAATTTGATATTCTAATAAAACTAATAATTGTAGAAAGATCTGATCTTTACACTTTTAGAAGTAATTTGGATAAACCAATCATCAGTCAAAGTACGTTTATGCCATCAAAGATTGTTGTATCTTCTGAACCGTGTTAGACCTGAATTGACAAGAAACATATATCAACGTTCCAAAATAGTCTGTTATTCTGGTCCTGCCCTGAACTAGACAATTCTAAAAAATTTAATCACCGAAGGTTTGCGATAAATGATTAATTCTATTTAGTAATCAGAACCCTTACTGATCATTGATATATGTAAAAAGTATATAATTTTGTTGATTAGTATTTCTTCGCGGAATTGCTACACAATTGATAATATCTCATTATTTCATCATGTTTTTTAGTTTACCTAGTATAAGAATCAAAATAAATTACCAATAACAACTTACCTATTTTTTCTATTTTCAACTCACACGTATCAGCAAAATATCAATTCGAGATTGATCTATCAAAGCACTTGATAGCTTCCTTGAATTCGTTCATATGATACAAAGAATTTCCTTTCATATACCATGAATTAAAGCCCTTCGATGAAGAAAGTTCAAGTGACCTATCAAAGCACTTGATAGCTTCCACATATGATTTCGTTCTATATAGTAACAATCCCTTTAAATACCATTGATCTACTAAGCCACATCCTTTTGACATAACCAAAAGTATATTTAAGAATGTTTCTAATAAAGCTTTTGATGATTCATGGCTAATATTTGATTTCAATGCATGATAATGGCAAGACTTGCCCATTATTATAAAGTTAAGATGACAAGGGTGGAATATCATGTGTCAACCGAGAGTAAAGCCCGAGTAAACCCAATATGAAGACAGAATAAGGATTATGCTGCTTATTGTAATAAATAAGAGTCCGTATTGGTCTGTAAGAGTATGAAAAAATGATATCTGATTATATCGCTATCTAAATATGTCAAAGATAGTCCTACTGCCTGAAAAACTACTTTCTAATCTTCCCTTTGATCATTTTTGCCCAAATTGATTTCGTTACACGTATTAATTCTTGAAAAATATTTGAGTAATAAAACCAGATTTATGGGATTGACAAATATAGAAATGAGTTAACAAGAGGTATTGTTATTTTACTAGCAAACTATATCAAAAGCCTCGGTAACCATTCTTTGATAGAGTGAATTGTTCAGATCAATCCTGTAATAATCTAACTTATCAGGATCATACTTTTGTACGATTTTGATAATTTCGCTTTTCTTTTTGCGTTGATTTATTACATCCCTATGAGCATAACCGGTGACATAACTATATTGATTCTTGATGGCTTCACCTAAGAATTTTATTCGTAAGTAATGCCCACCACTTCCTCCCCAATAGCCCTCAAGGACGCTAATCCCTTCCAGATACACAGTATTCATTGACCCCTTGTTCACATCGACTGTACCTGGGCGCAATTCATAATTTTCCAATGGACCGCCTTTTGCGTAACCTATTATATCACCAGCGCTACTGTTCATCCTTAGCGTTACCAGTATTGATGATTTATCTGCTATTGTCCTTATAAAGTATTCTTCACTTTGACGCATCAATGTGGAAACCCGACTGTTAATATCTAAAAGGATCTTTATCGTATTCTCATCCACCTTGCTACTATGACCTTCGGTAATAAAAATTAATTTTATACCTCTCTTGGAACCTTTTAATCCCAATTCTTTATTCCATGATTCTTTAAAGTATGCTACATTATCATAAAAATTTTTTCTAAATTCTGAAGGTACATTTGGCATAATAAAATCAAACATCTCCTTTTCTTCTAACATCATGCTATCAAAAAATTTTACAGAATTCTTATTAATCACAGAAGGATGCCATCCTAATGCATGAGCATTGCGCCTAGCAATATCCCTTGCATGTTCATAATTTCCTAACGCATATCCGGCAATGCGCTCCGATACTGAAAGAAACCATCCTAATCTCCTAAAACGCTCTCTTATTGTTAGATCATGCTGAGAAATTCCAGCTTGATCGAATAATTCATCAATCTTCCTAGTTGCATGATGCTTAATTTCCCCTTTGAACGGATAAGCTGTCCTGTGGATCAATATCATTACCAAATCGAGATTCAAGTTTGCATTTATAATAAATTCTTTAATTTTAGGATCATTTCTAATGAAAAATTCGACGCAATCCTCATTAGGTTTATCAAATTCCTTAAGAGGATCATAATCGTGAAATAGTGCGGCTACAAATAAATAAGTAGTCTCTTCCCGAGATATTTTGAAATTTTCTGCGCTGTTAATCCCAGAAATCGACAGTAGCGTAAAGTAAACTGCTTCTAGTTCGTGTTGAATATTATGATAACCGTAATAATCAGTGCCCAAGCCCTTCTTTGAAAATTCAGATATGGTGTGACGCAGTATATCTTTTACCCATCTATCCTCTAAGCCCAAGGATCTACTCAAGTCTATGATATGATTCTTGAGATTTGATTCGGCGGTTTGTCCTTTGTGATATTGAAGCCACCATGGAAATAATTTTATTCTATTATAGAATTCAAAACCGAATGAGGTTAACCTACCAGGTAACTTAGCATCTGACAATCCATCAGTATCGTTTAGATCATCCTTCTCACTATCAGATGTAAATACCGTCGATCTAACCACATATCTAGAAATAGAAATCCACGATATAAAATTTGCTTTTTTACATGCTCATCTTTGTATTTAATCAAATAAATCATGGTTTTTAGTCCAAAGTATGAAATATTTTATTTGAGAGTGCGAAATTTAATATCAAACATGCAACCTTCACTAGTAGTTATCCACTAGAAATAATAAATTTCATATCAGTGTACTGGGGGATCGGGAATATGGAGAATCAAACTAATTGAGCATGGGACATAATTCATTACGACATATCAATCAATAATCATGGCTTTAGAAATACATTAACAACCTATCATGTATTTGATTGCTCTTCTAGGATTATCTTTTTGCATCTTGAAATTATAATAAACAAGTATCTGGTACAGCAATGCGGACAGCAGTACCATACTACATACCTTATCAAATCCTCTTGCAGGTACCGGGTCTATTCTAAATACCGATTTGATGTGCTCTATCAGCGGTTCTATAGACGTACTTCTCCTTGAATAGATTATCTGTCCTAAAGCCGATTGATAAAAATCTACCAGTTGTAGTCTTTCTACTGGCGTATTTTTGTATCTTCTAATTGGACAGACAAGCTGAATTCCCTTGGCCATGGTTAAATTATAAAGCAATTGGTCATCATAACCCGGGTCTGCTACCATGAAATGAATTTTCTTAATTGTTTCTGGAGA
>JBGTFK010000059.1:0-23497 GCA_041747305.1 Candidatus Nitrosocosmicus sp. | reverse complement strand
TTATCAACATTCCATGTGACATATACATTGTCTTCAAATGAGGAAATTTTAGGAAAAGATGACTCGATTGCATTAGAACTAAGGCTAAGAGTATCATCAAAGGTCTTTCCTCCATCTGAGCTTGAGATGAAGGAAATATTGCTATTACCTTGTACATTCTTTTGAGAATCAAGCCATGTTACATATACATTATTTCCAGATACAGAAATCTCTTGATTGTAGGAATCCGCTGTATTATTGCTCAAGTTTATGACCTCACCAAAGGTCTTTCCTCCATCTGAGCTCGTCTTTAGCAATATATCATAATTTTGGCGATTGTTACCAAACAAATTATCCTGCCATGTTACATATACGTTATTTCCAGATGATTCTGTCTGAGGGTATACAGAATCTCTTTCATTATTGCTTATATTATCAATAACAAATGCACTACTAACGTCCGTTGACTGAGAAGGTTGAGAATAAGAAATTTGGTGTGAATTTGTTTCATAAAAAATAAGAAATATCATTGAAAGGAGCATGCCAGATAAAAGAAAATAAGAAAATTTTCTTGATAAAAACATAAATAAGTTATCTTGAACTATAATAATAGTTTAACCCTGTAATGGGATACCCAAATTCTTAATATCCGTTGCTTTTGATAACCATAAAAGAGATAGGACATCTTCAAGCTATAGATTTTTCGTAAAGTTAACAACGCCGCTGAGGCTTACAATACTGATTATACTGGGACCCTTTCTGATAAGTATCATTTACGGCGGATGAAACATCTAATTAATAATATTAGACACCTAATATTCTATATTTTTTACCGAGTCGAGGAATATTGGTAAAATCAATTTTGAGTTATAGATTTAATTACCCTGATTTACCCACGAGTTCTTATCAAAGAATTTAGATATAAGTATCAGAATACGATAATAAGGACAATTATTTAGAGAAATAGTACCGGAAGCTGTTGTTGATATCTTGATTTCGCAGAGCCGGGAAAATCTATTATTTGTATATGTTTTTAATCATCGAGTATGTAATACTCTAAGTATGTGGGGGGATTTGGATAAAAGTCAAATTGATGATTTTCTAAAATCACAATTAATAGGAAGATTGGGATGTTCTGATGGTAACAAAGTGTATGTTGTTCCTATCACCTACGCTTATAATAATGGATACATTTATGGGCATACAAAGGATGGATTGAAAATTCAGATGATGCGAAATAATCCAAATGTCTGTTTTGAAATTGATTGGATGAAAGACATGAGTAATTGGAAAAGTGTAATTGTTTATGGAACCTTTGAGGAACTAAAAGGGGAGGATGCTAATAATGGATTGGAGATTCTAATGAAATCAATCATGTATAATTTAGATAGAAAATCCTCTCCGACTGAAGCCTCTGGTCATGAGAATCCGGGTATTGAGAATTTTGCATTTGAGCACTCATTTTTATCGCCATTTTTACACAGTAAGAATAATGAAATTTTTGAAATCGTGGTGTATCGGATTAAAGTAAATGAGTCTACAGGGAAATTTGGGGATGACGAATCTACAGCTGACGGTTAACATAGGATTTTATTAATTCCAGAATTTAATGTAAGCAAATTTACAAGTTTTAGGCTATCAATTACATTGGTATAAAGTCAGAGTTAAAACAGATAAAATTATCTACTTGTCGGCAAGATAGTATCCCCTTAATCATCGTAGGGACGTTTCGATTAACATCTTGAAATCTAGCGTTTTGTTTAGATTTAACAATGCCATTTAAAAGAAAATTAGTAGGTTGCTTTAGTCTTATACCTATATATTTTTAGATCACAAATGTAAAATATGCAGTATCTTGAGAAATTGATAATCACAGTTTCCGTATTCTCTCTAGTACTTATTAGCTCTGATTACATCATACAAGGTTTCTCACAAACTCAGACTACTAACGTTGTTAAAGACGATTCATGGATAAGTGTAAGGGATAATTTGATTATCACCATGAATCTTACACCGCAGGTACCAATCATCGACGAAAATACGAAATTGTCGTTTGATATAAAAGGCCTTAATGATCCTCTGCTTATACCGGATCTGAAAACAAAGATTACAATAACTGATCATGATGGGCGGTTATATAAATTTGAAAATAAGTCATTGCCCGTTATTAATGGAAAGGTTTCTGTTGATTATATATTTCCAGATGACGGTGAACATAGAATAATTTTACAGTTATACAAAAATATAACTCCTTTTACTATTAGTTCTTTTGACCTGTCGATACCTCATTCCAACCCACCATCACAAACAGATAAACTCATAAAGCCATTTACTGATCTTTTTGATTCTATTTTCTAATCTTTATTTTGATTAATGCACTGAATTTTGTATATATCTGCTCGAGGAGTGGTCTCCGGTGGATAAATTTCATTCTTTATCGTGACTCAATATATTTTAGATTGTAATAAAATCATGGTATCTTTGATATGGTATTTTTATTCCCATTGCAATCTCCTTCCCGGCCCTATCTATTGTTTAGTTTTTTTCTACTAGTTGTAAGAAAGACAGTATTTTGATGAACCACTTTTGAATTTTGAGGTCTCTAGTCTGAGTAACAAAACTTTAGAAGTAATTCCTTCTCAAAGAAAGATCATGAAGAAAAATTAATTGATTCTAGTACTGTGAATAGTACTATGAAGATTGTGATTATTTGAAGTTTGTTTTCCCTCTTTTTCATCCTCAGAGTAAACATGTTTGAAAATTCGAATTGATTGCTTTATAGAATTCACATGCTCTGATTATATAGCCCAAGGTTTTTCATAATGTCATTATGTGTAGATCATATTACAAATCATTATCTTGGATAGTCGACTTGTGAAAAGTTCTACCAATTTAGTAATAAACCTATATTTACGGATTATTTTATCTGTAATGGGGTTATCATAAGTACTTCATTTGGGTCAGGTAGTTATTAGTCTTATATCGATCGATTATTGAATTCTCAAAAAAAGTCGATGGAATTATGTGATGATAGTAAATTAGGGATATGTCACATCGTACCAACGTTTGTTGTAAGGTGCATGAATCATAAAGGTAATTATGAACGAATGACTAATATCTGTTTTACAGTTCCTGCCTATTGTATTATAGACATAACAGCCATGAGAAGCAATATCCGTTTGTACGGGACAACAATTCACTCTGGAGTTAAAATCAAATGGAACAATCCCAATACCCGCGACCTCATCACAAAACCTGCAAAAATCATTCATTTAGTATAGAGATGGATGCTAGGATATTCTAGTCAAACCCTTATATTACTACAATATATGAAAGTAGGACTTGGTTTGGTATCATCAATTAAAGAATAGGAATCATTTAATTAGTAATTCTTTGAAAGCTACTACTAAATTGTCATCTTATTATTACAATTGGACATTCTATAATTTCTGATACCTTTCTAGTAACACTACCTAATGCTTTTATTTTTGCAATTCCTTTCAATCCATTACTTCCAATAATTATCATGTCTACCTGATTCTCATTCGCATATTCCACAATCCGATTAGAGGGATCTCCATAGATAATAATTGATTCAACACGAATTCCTTCTATTGATCTATATTTCTGTTTTTCCTTTTCGATATCCTCCTCTATCAAGTTCCTAATTTCTTGGTAATTACTTGCAATACATTGTCTAAAGATGGCTTTTCGTCTTTATGCATAGAAGTCATTTTATTTAAAACAGACTTTGTAAGAGGTAATTCTTGGATTACGTGTAGTATTATTATTCTAATACTTTGTCTTTTTGTATTACTTTTGAAGACCGTGTTTGCTAAGTATACGGCATAATCTAATGCATTCTCGGAAAACTCTGAACTATCATATGGAACTAAAATTCTTTGGATCTCCAATTTACAGGATACGGAGTCGCCGCAATCGATAATAAATTTATCTGCAGTATATCTCGCTACCTCTGCTAATTTCCCACTCTTCAAAAATATGTGATGCTCCAGGTATTATGATAATCTGTGTATGCTTTACATTAGGAATCTGGTTTACCATGACGGCTTTGTTCCAATCAATGACCGGTAAGTCATCCCCTCCTACAATAAATAATAGATCTCTTGCGTAATTAGACCACCTCCAAAATATCGCGATTTGATATTAACTTTTTATAAAATTTACAACCGCTTTACAAAATCCGAATAATGTGTGCCGACTTTTTAATATTTTTTCTGACAGTTCTAATTGCGCGAGATCTAATGATCTTCCAGTCTATTATTTTGTACCATATTTCACTACCTTTGGTTTCATTTTATATTCTTTGGTTGATGCTCACCTAGCCACATAAAATATGAACCATGTTCTAACGTCGATTTGAAATAGTCATGCATAAACATGCGGAATCAACCATAACTTGGAAAGTCCAGGATCATAATATAGTGATTTGTAGAGAAATACTAGTCCATAACCCGTCAATAACCCGTCAATAACCCGTCAATAACCGTTTAAGCCTATTCATTGCCACCAAAGAAATATATTTATTTTATTAATAAATGAAAGCCCATATCTATATTATGATCTATAACGATTAAAAGAACTCTAACTTCCATTAAATTGGATTCTTGAATTCTGGTTATTAGGTATATCACGTGATCTCATATCTCGCCATGTGGGTATTGGATGCGGATCCGTATCTAGAATTATTGATGCATTAAAATCAACAGAAGTTCCTGATATGGACCTATTGAAAGCGATTGCTGTAAAGATAAAGAACGAAGGTCTCAATTTGACTAATGTCGCATCCTACGTAGGGTTCTAAATTTTTTAGAACAAATGGGACTTTCTGAAATAGATCTGGAGAGGTTAATGTTGCAAATTGAAAGTCATTGTTTCAAAACTAACCGAAACATTCATGATTTTGTTGTTGGAGTGGATGAGAATTTCAAATTTGCATCAGAACTGGGTATTTCCATTAACGAAGTTTCTGATCTTATTAAGCATGAGAAGAAAGGGTTAAAAACTAGGGAAAATGAGATAAATAAACGACGAATACTGATTCGAAAGTATAAGATTGATTATCAAGATTCATGAAGATTGCCTGATTTTCTATGATTCAGGATATATGAGTTCTTTTACGTGACTAATAGTAGATTTGCGTAATTAGCCAAAACAACTTTATTTTTGTATATCGCATGTGATATCCTTTCCTTTTGTTATCCTACTCCAAATTATCCAAAAAACCATTGCTGTTCAAATCATTCACAAGTCTTTCGGTACAGCAGTTCGATGATTTTTTAAATTTATAGAATCAAAATATCCAAAACATGAGGTAAAACGCTTATCTTCCCCAAAAAGAGAACGTGATATAGGTGCTGGTAGACGTTTCAATCATGTTGCGAAGGATAGAGTTATCATGATTTTGGTGCTACAGGCTCTACATAACCTATACCCTGATGGAGTACCTCTTTGGTTTGGATCAGAGTAACGTGTGTAGAGATATAGGCAAGATTCAAGGATTGATAAGATGCTGTTTGCCAATTCCGCAGAAATTACACAATGTAATCAAAAGGCTCAAGACCACCCAAGAGGTAAAACAGTATTTCCCGGGCCTTACAGTCTATATGGATTGTCCAGAACAACCCATACCAAGGTCAAAGAACAGGTAAAGAAGAAGGTTATACTATTCTGGCAAGAGAAAGAAACACACGGTAAAGAACCTGTACACTGCAAATCAGAAGGAGATGATAATCTACAAATCCAAACACAGATAGACAGATAGAAAGCATGATTACAAGGTCTACAAAGATAATCGCCCTGACATCCCAAAGGATGTATTGAGCGTGTTTGACCTTGGATTCTTTGGAGTAGAGAAAGACTATCCTACAGAACAAAAATCATCCTTACCTTTTAAAAAGGAAAAGGACTGCGAACTTACTGTACAGCAAAAAGAGTACAACAAAGAACATTCCAAGAGAAGGATAGCGATTGAGCATGTCATCTGTAGGGTAAAAAAGTATAGGATAATGAATGATATCTTTAGAAACAGGCTCGGAAAGTACGATGGAATATCGGATACAGTATCAGGACTGGTAAACTATAGAATATCAATCCTGTTTATAACCGTATAATATAAGATAGCAGATAGTATTAATTCATTCTAATTACGCAAGAGTTCTAATATAAAACAGACTATATTTTCTATAGACGCATATTTAGAAGATAAATCTACTCTTCCGCCTCTAGACACAACAGTTTTACTATATTCTTCAATTTCTCTGCAGCAATCAGAGCAGCAGCCACACCAGTACTTGCTCCAAAATATCCAATTCCTTCTACTTTATCTTTTTCTTTATTATAATTTAGAACATATTTAGTTACTAATACAAGTCTGTCAATTAAAAGATGAATATTGAATCGATACTCACTTTTAGATGATTATCTTTGTATTCTGGTCTAAAAGATCGACTTAATTATTTGTATCTGTATACCTTAGTTATGAATACCCTATTTGTAGATCGAATTGATGCGGCACAGATGCTCGCCAGAAAAATAGAAACTTATTTAAAATATGAACAAAAAAATGTTACTTTTTCAAATAATGGACTAATAGTTTTAGCAATACCACGAGGAGGTATTATTCTTGCAAATGTTATTACGTCCTATTTTGAAAGCGAACTTGACATTGTAGTTTCAAGAAAAATTAGGCATGAATTGAATGAAGAATTGGCTATAGGCGCGATAATGCCGGATGGAAGTTTTTTTATAAACGAAAGGATATTGAAAATTGCTCCAATTTCTGAAAAGTATTTGGAACGGGAAATTGAGTTTCAAAAGAAGGAAATTACACGACGACTGATTGAATTTAGAGGTACTACTTCTTATACAAATAAATTAAATGATAAAATTGTGATCTTAGTAGACGATGGGATAGCAACGGGATCCACCATTACTGCATCAGCACAGTGGTTAAAAAAAAACTATGTTTATAGGAAATTAATTATAGCAGTTCCGGTAGCACCTGCAACCTCTGAAACTGTTAATGCTTTAACCAGAATTGCAGATAAAGTAATTATCTTGCATACTCCAGAAGAATTTTCGGCTGTTGGTCAATTCTATCAGAGATTTGATCAGGTTAATGACGAGGAAGTAAAAGAGATAATGAGATCACACCATTTTAATATATGATTTTGCTTTTTACATCTTCTGTTCTTGATGAAATTATGGAAATAAACTGAAAAGAGGATGATATATATCTAAAAAGAAAATAAATTTCAAAGTTGATTTATTCCATTTTATGGATCATCTAGATAATAATTATTTTGCCTACCCATCCTCATAATTTATTCTATGACCTCAATTTGAATCCACTAGTGATCTTGGCTTTTATTTTCAAAGGATAAATGCAACTCCCGAGGTAGCACGCAGAATGACTTGTACTAAAATGTATATTTGAAAGAGTATGATCTTGGTTCATATGGATGAGGAATACGACACCGATAATGATTACCCTAATTTCCATCTAATTTTTCTCTCTTCATCATTCTAATATAATACATAAAATATACTTCTTTCAGTACGTTAGAATATTTGAAATTCAAGGTTTTGCCCATCCCATTAGACCAAAATTCAAAAGGAAAAAATTTTAAACATTCTACGATCAGTGAATCTACAAATTTCAGAAACAAGTCCAGATATGGCATTAGTAATCGGTGGGGATGGAACATTTTCTTACTATGGCAAAAAATTGTCAATCCCCATGTTGTTTATTGGAGTTCCCAGCAACGAAATTTTGGGTAGTAAAAGTAGCTAGCCAAAATCTCTTTGCAAAAGCTTCGCAAATCTTTGAGAAGCATCGAAAAGGGAAATTATGCAGTTACTAAAAGAAAAATGTTGAAAGTAAAATATGACAAGTCTCCAGCAGTTAATGTATTAACAGATGTTTACTTAGAGCGCGGGCTTTTTGCCGGATGCATTAGATATTCAATTTCAGTTGCCAAGAAGAATAAGAACATAGAAAATGGCGAACCTAAAAGAACCATTTTTACCGACTATGCTATTGGTAATGGAGTAATCATAAGCACTTCATTTGGATCGAGTGGTTATTATTCACATATAGACAGAATCCTAAATCCAAATAAAAAATCCTCCGAAACTCTTTGACGATACTAACTTAGGGATTTGTCATATTTTACCAACGTTTATTGCGAGGTACAAAGGCAATAAAGTTGATCATAGACAACTTAGCAGTATTCGTTATGTAGTGCCAATTGGTTCTATTATTGACATTGCTTCTGTAAGAGATGCAAATGCCCGATTGTATGGTGCGACAATTCATTCAAAAGGTAGTGAAGTAAAATGGAACAATCCCATCAACATAACAGCATCAACTAAGACTGCAAGCATCGTTCATTTGACATAGGTAAGTAAATGTTCTAATACAAAAAATCTCACTAATACGTATGGTCATCCATAAATTGTTTTAATCATCAAATCTCTCTAGTTATTACCTATAACGATACTTCTGGACATATCAATCAAATCCAGTATATTTCTGAAAATCCCTAGTATTATATTTATATTTTACTATGGGTTAGCCCATTTCTTACAATTTTGATCTTTCAGAGGATAACTAATTTTGTCAGGATTGCCATGTTAAACCCTGAGATTGCTACTGTGTCATTGTCATTCACACAATCTAAAATCGAAACATCATCAGCTTTTGGAAACAAGTACCTATAATATCGATGGTATACCGTATTTCATAAATATTATCATAAATGTTCAACTCCTAAATTGAAACTAAACATTAATTAATTTTTCGATCAAATAAAAATTGGCAATTGTAGTATTAAGATACCTACAAGATCAGTTTATTTGGCTTAAATCATTATGCGAGATATTTGATCCACTTGATTATTGAGGACGTTGAAATGATTATTGACTACTACCTTTCCAAACATCCACGGATGGTTTATACAATACTAATTAAATATTCCTGCATCTATAAATACGATGGAAAAACACCGATATTTGTCATTATACCCGCATCAAATAATCCACTACTACCTGTTGATGGATCTCCAGCTGTTACTGTGTGATTGAACTTGTCATTATTAGTCCTTTTACCTCTTGACCTCCGATACTTTGATAGTAGGAGTGGAGTTAAAATTATCGTTATTAGAAAGACCCGAATTAAGTAGTATGGATACATAAACGGTATTGTTTATTGGGCCTCATTTTAAGATTTTTTCAATGTTAAATGAGTCCTAATATTTTTCAATATAGATAGATAATATGGTATCTAAAAAGACCACGGAAGTTAATCGATGTTCTTCCATTAAGGAATAACACGATCACTAATATTACTAGTTTTATATCAGGTATTGTTATTGGCCCGAATCCATGAAGTTTGATAATTGTCCTTCGACTAGGGCAACTCTGAATCAAATTGACTAGTTGTAGATTGGTTTGTTGGCAATGGTGGCAACTCTGAACGTTCATAATAAACACCGGGCGAAGCCTGTTTCTCAACAATAATATCAATAATTTTGCTTAATGATTGCTTTATATCGTTGTAATCAGCCATGATATTACTGATTGACTTAAATATTGTATCGACCTCTTGTTGTAACGTATTAGCCTGATCTTCAGTTTCAAGTATCAATGTTGCTCCAACATTCCTATCAATACTAATTGATGAAACAAATAACACCGCAATAATTGTAAGGATTGTAAATTTTAAATTTCGCGGTAAGTTTGATAGAGACACAAGTTATCATCAATATAAGAAATAAATAAACTTTCTTCCAAGATAATGAATTTTGTCTATTAAGACCTCAGTATCCCAAACCTAGGTAGTTTTGCTAATTTCTCAACGCGCTTAATAGTCAAAGCTACTTAAAAAAAAGTTGAAAAATGATTTATTCCTGATTTTATCTAATCATATATAATTTAGCAAAGCCGTTTATATTCCGTAAGAAATAAAAAAGTAAAATACGGTATACCATCAATTTTATAGTCTGTTGAAAGCCCAAATGATTTAGAAGAAAAATTTGTTTCGATATGGATTTGCTCTGTTCCAGTAAGCTGTATGTTATTGGGCAAAACTAATCTGAGAATTGTTAAGAGGCGAGCTACTATTTGTAATACTTACTTCTTCTTCCGATAAGAACATGTCAGATAAATCTGTAAGATGGGAGCCTTCTTGAGTAGCGGAGGGAATATTTGTTAAATTTGATTCTGGAAAAATCACGGTACCAAAAGTTTGGTTAATAGTAATAATGCAATAGCAGTAATAGGTGAATATAGTAACCGAAATACCTAAAACATAAGCAAGATATAAAGTTAAGTTAGTCATTCATATATCCAGAGTTCATTATTTTAAAAGTTTATAAGTAAATGATAGAAAGTTGGTAGAGTAAAAGTATTAGATACATCACATTCTTGCTTTGTTCTTCATATTTCTTCATTTAGTTATGTCAATATAGTACATATATCATATTGATAATAATAAAGCAAGAGGATGTGAATTGTTAATAAAAAAGATTCTAGTGCCATTTGATAATTCAGAATACTCAGAAAAGTCTCTTGCATATGCTGTAAATTTAGCCAATGTAGTTTTCCAAGGGAATAGGGGTAAATCTACTGTTAATATTCTCTTATTACATGTAATTCAAGAATTACCCATCACTAAATCTTTACTTAATAAGCCACTTAGGGCTAAAGAAGGTAAAGTGACATCATTGAGTCAACATGCTTTAGCTATATATAGCGAAATGGAAGACAATATGAAAAAAGTCATCAAAGAAAAAATTATCAAATTTGAATCAACAGATGGAGTTAAAATAGAATATTCTATACTCTATGGTAACCCTGCAAATGAAATTGTTGATTATGCTATAAAAAATAGTGTAGATTTGCTAATAATGGGAAGTAATGGTCTGCAAGGATTGGCTAAAATAAAAGGTTTGGGAAGTGTATCTAGAAAAGTGTCAGAAAAGGTATCGTGCCCTATTACGATAATACGATAAATAGATCTAAATTCACTTACATGTTTATTTTCTACTAACTAAAATAATCAGAAATTATCAAGGATTTAAAACATTCTCCATAGAGATTAATTGAGTGCATAAGAATCATGAGTTATAAATTTCCTGATAGAACCTCAAGACACAAGAAAAATAGGGCAGTTGAAAATGTCTTGGTATTACAGGGTGGTGGTTCTCTGGGTGCCTTTGCATGTGGTGTTTTTAAGGCTTTGGTTAAGGAACATATCAAGATAGATGTAGTTGCTGGAACATCAATTGGAGCAATCAATGCGGCTATAATAGCAGGTAGTAAAAGCAACCAGCCAGAGGTAGACTTAGAAAACTTTTGGGTGGAGTTGGCAGAAAGCAGCCATGAAATCATTCCCAATTTTTTAACATTCTTTTATGACTTTCAAAAAAAGGCAATGAAATTACAAAATAACCATTCTGCATCAGCGAATGCGGCAGTATTTGGTGTACCCAAAATGTTCCTTCCAAGATGGAATCCTGTTTATATGTTTTCAGACAAGGACTATTTCAGGCCTCAAAACTGGACCTATTACTATGATAATACTCCTTTAGTAAAGACCCTTGAAAAATACATTGATTATAAAAAACTAGTCTCTCCTCATAAAAAAATAAATAAAGATAAAAATAGTAGTAGCGATGACAACAAATTCACAACACCCTCTAATAATACTAATAATATTAGATTGGTAATTACTGCTGTAAATGTTCTAACAGCTGAACCATTAGTTTTTGATAGTGATCATTTGTCTATCGTATCTAAACACCTGTTAGCAAGCTGCGGATATCCAAATTATGGGTTTCCTTGGGCTAAAATAGAAGAAGGGTTGTATGGATGGGACGGGAGTTTACTAAGTAATACTCCAGTAAGAGAAGTTATCGGTTCATCACCACGAAATGACAAGAACATCTTCATTGTTGAAAATTATAGTAGGAAGATAGATAGATTGCCTGCCAATATGAATGAAGTGATGGATAGGGCAAAAGACATTATGTTCAGTGATAAGACCCTCCATAGTTTAAAAATGGCAAAGGTCATGACTAGGCAAATACAACTGATAGAAAGACTTTATGAGTACTTTGAAAAATCAGAGGATAAAACTACATTACAAAATGGCGATAGTGCCAATGCAAATAATAAAAGTAGCGATCATAGGTACATACAAAACGAAGTAGAAAGGATACGAAAAGAATACAAGAATCTTGTTCAGAACCGTGGTGCAGAAATACTTTCAGTGACAAGAATATTGCGAAATAAAATCGAATACCCTAATGTTTCAAAGAATGCAGATTTTTCTGTTAAAACAATAAAGGGAATGATATCAGAAGGCGAAATAACAACCTTGCAACGAATAAAGGAATTTAAAGAAAATAATGAATATAATTACCATTCACACTTGTAGATAATAACTAGATCTATGTATTTCAAATATTAAGGGAACAAGATTACAAAATTTAACATTTTTATCAAGTCCAAGCTACGACTCGATAACTGGATTCACTCCACCTCGACAAATGATAATATGAAATATTCTCAAATATAAACAAGACAATAGTACATGATGAATGTAAATACTGCAGAAGAACAATCATCGCCCTTATCTGAATTAACCGTAGAAAAAAGAAGTGGAAACTCTGAAAAATTTAGTGAGGAAAAATTAGTTAGAGGAATTAGCAGGGCTGGTACGCCTTTCATGCTTGCCAATGATATTTCAAAATCAATTACAAACAAGTTGGCTGAGAATCCTCCTATTGATAATTGCATATATTCAAGTAAAATCAGAGAGTATATTGCTGAAGAATTAAGACAAAGAAATCAAGGCACAATTGCTGAGTCATATGCAGGATATGGCAAAAATAGTGTTACATCTATCAATGAAGAACAGCTACATAATAATAAATACGATTCAAAAGTATCTCAGACAGCAAATACAAAATCAAAACAGTTTGCAAAAGACAAAGATATTACCTCAGGAAGAGGATCAAAAACAGGAATTTAAAAAGGATATTTTTTCCTTTCTTGGTAACGAATATTTTACATTTTTCTATCCACAGAAGATAATTCGTTTTTGTAAGATTTCTTTAACCATATGGGTGTAATTATTGTTGTAATCGCTACCATAATGATTATGGAAGTATAAATGTCGGTAGATAGTATTCCCGTTGTTACACCAACTCCAGCAACTATGAGGCCCACTTCACCTCTTGATACCATACCTATACCTACTCTCATTGATTTAGTTTTATTTTTGAGAAATAACATGGATGGTAACCCACATCCTAATAACTTTGTGGAAATTGCTATAGCAATGATTATTCCAGCAATAATTAATACGTCGACGTTAATACCTCTTAGATCTACTTGAGCCCCTATAATTGCAAAAAATAAAGGTGCGAAAATAAACTGCAGTTTATGAGCATATTCTTCAACCTGTTTTATTATTTTAGTACTAGCAACAGCCATTCCAGCTGCAAATGCACCCACGATGGGAGACAATCCAACATAAGCCGCAATACCAGCTATACCAAAGAAAATTGCTGTTGTAATTCCTTCTATGCTGCCTCTTGAACGCCACAATTTCTCTCGATGAAGTATTCGTGGAATAAGAAAAACGGCGCCAATTAATAAGACTGCAAATAACGCTAGAATTTTTAATATTAGAAAAGCGACGTCTGTTATTTCAGGTGTGGTATCTCCAGATTGAACCATTGTAACAACAACAGATAATACGGCTATGGCAAGGATATCATCCACTATAGCGGCCCCCAAAATGAGTCTGGCTTCCTTAGACTGCATCTTCCCTAATTCGGTTAATACCTGAATCGAAATTGCTATACTTGTAGCTGTCAACGCAGTAGCAATGAGTAATATTTCAAAAGAATCAAGTCCATACATGGAGAGGACAACAAAGCCTACTGCAAAGGGCACGATTACTCCCAATGCACCAATGGTAAATGATGCTGCTCCACCTCTTAGAAATTCCCTAGGTGTAATTTCAAGTCCTGCAATAAATAATATTACAATAGCTGCTAATTCTCCTATATGTTTTACAGTTTCATCAAGAACTACTAAAGGTTGGCCATCAAATAATGGTAGGCCTCCCAAGGCATAGGGACCAACAATAATCCCCGCCAGTAGTTCACCTAAAACGACTGGTTGTTTTATCCTCTGAAATATTTCTGCAAATATTTTGGCACTAAATAAGAGAATTGATAGAGATATAATAACATGAATAAAAACAGATTCAGCAGCCATTGCCTAGTTGCTATTTAATCTGGTCTTTATAATAATGTAGAGTTTACCTTTATCGCTAACTTCAATTTTCGTAAACGATATGAGGTGGGGGAATTCTTTTTAAAAAGAATGGATACACGAAACTAGATATAGTTTGTATATAAGATAATTCAAAACTAAATCGATCTGAAACCGTTTGAAAAACAAGGTCAAAAATTTGCTCGTAGATGCATGAGAAGTAGTTGATGATCCCAAAGTTACTAATTTTGGTAGTCTCACACTATCAAAAAAATTAAATCTTACGAGTATATGTGTTGTTATTTCTAAATTCGATAATTAGTAATAATGATTTTTCCTATGTAACCCACATGACTCATTAACCTCGACCTTGTATCGCTGGCTTTGGATGCTTAACTTTACATGAATAAAAGATTTTAAATTTCAAGGGTCAAGTAGAAGATAGAGCAAATTTTCTAGGGTCAAGTAAATTAAATTCCTCAAGAAATGCGTTTAAGGCTGTATCAGAAATATTGCTCAAATCAACTTCATGATTTCTTACTTTATCCAAATCATTCATGGCCTTCTTAAAGCGTTCTATATTCATTACTAAACCATAGTAATCTGAAACTCTTTCCAAAGTGGTCTTGTAATGTTCCTTATTTCCTGATGCGGTGGCGTCAGATATCAATACAACATCATAACCGAGATTAAATCCCTCTCTTAAAGATGTTTCAACACAGATGGATGTATCTATTCCTGCAAATATGAGCAAGTTAATACCTTCACTCTGGAGCCATACTCTTAGTTCTGTATCTTGAAAAGCTGAATCCCTTCTTTTAATGACTACATGTTCATCGTCTCGGGGTTTAAGATCGTCAATCGTGGCTCCATCCCAAGTACCTCTTACACAGATTGGAAATTTAAGACGCTCTTGTCTTGATTTAGGCAAAAAGTTATGTACTTTTGTCAACAAATCGATACCCGATGATTCCCTTACTGCTTCAGTATAAAATATTGGAATTTCTGTATCTCTGCAAAATTGAACTAAATCTTTCAAATTAGGTATTATTTCTCTATAATTGGATGTATTCATTCCTAATTTATCATAAGAGCCGTCTTTGCTTACAAAACCATTTTGCATGTCCACAACAATCAATGCAGGTACAACTTTACGACCTGATGGGAAAGTAATTGGAAACATTTTCTATTTTCTATTATGTTGAAAATATAAAAATATATGCTCACTTGGTCAATATTCTTTTTTTCCCATTACTAAATCATTATGAATAGTCAATAAGATAGCAAATGATTAGATAATTATAGCAGCTACAAAGATTCTCTATTGTCCTAATATCTTGACAAGAGTTGTGTCATGCTTCTTTCTTTTGTTTGTCGCATAATTCCACTGCGACTCCTCTTGGAACGTTCCAATTACAAGCTTTTACTAATTAATAATTCATGAGTAGAAATGTCCGGACTAAAATAGTAGCGGGTTCGGTGGCATATGAAATAAATTTGACCGAATTTACAACAGGTTTTTCTAATACGAATCTGTGTTGCTTACAACCAAAATACGACGATTTACCTAATAACAGATTTCAACATCAAATTTGAATCTATTCGAACATCACAAAGTGATGGAAGAGAAACATTTTGAAGTAAAATTATTAGTGACCACGCAGTTTCTAGGCCATTATCTCAAGAACCAAATAGGAAAATCCAAGTATTTGTACGGTGCATTGAAAACCCATAGTCTCTTTTGTATTTACACTAATACATAGACGATCCTTATTTTTTATCAAGTGGCAAATACTATACTAAAATAAAGACAGACTGGTCGGTGTGATTAGGTCATGTATAGCATACAGGCCTATATGCAAGATATTACAAATTTGGTTTGTTAAAGAATGAGATTCCTTATCAGTATCATCACCAAACGGAGGCTAATCTACTGCCTGTAAAATTAGAGACTACTCTTCAAAATATAAAGTCATTCTAACTTAGCCTGTGAGAGTCGTCAAACTGCATAGGTCAAGCATTAAAATAGACTTGTTTGAACATTCCCATGTAACGCATATTTAAATACCGCGAATAGGTGGACCCACCATGAACAAGAATCTGACATTATATGTTATAGTGGTATTAGTATTCTCAGTCATTACGACGACAATGATGGTAACACTCAATTCATCGGATGCTACAGTTTTGGAAAAAAACCAGCTAAAGTTGCTGAACATCTCGATTCATCAATAGCAATTTCAGGGGACAATACGTACATCGCATGGTGGACCAACGAGATAGGTAATGACGAAGTAATCTTTAGGTCATCCAATGATGGCGGCGCAAGTTTCACAGATAAGATAAATCTGAGCAATACCACTGATGCAGACTCTCGAGACGTAGAAATAGTAGCAGATGGCGATATCGTTATCGTGACGTGGTGGGAACGAAATCAGACAGCAGAGGAACCAATTATTAGGATAAGCATAGATAGAGGTGAAACATTCGGTTCTCTACTGCGACTAGCGACTAAGGGAACTATCGGAGCAGACGCTGAATAGTCTCATGTACAAACTTTTCGTTGTTGTTATTGCATTTGCAATAGTGTCAGGCCTAATTGGACCTATGACACTAAATTCCTACTCTACCACAGCTCTAAGACAATCTCTAGAGCCATCGGAAAACACTAACACACGGACGGAAAGACAATTCCAGCAGCAGCCATCGGAAGCATCGGAAGACGGTAGTGAATCAGAGAGACAAGCGCAAGCTGGAGAAGAACTCTCTAATGCCGCTGAACTACAAGAGAATGCAAAAGACGCTGAGTTAAAAGATGAGCAGATTATTGATGAACAAGATGATAATGAAAACAATGGTGATAATGAGTAACAAGTTACTATTGATAAAGCACCAGTAACTATCTCAGACGATAATGTATTTGTTGTATGGTTTACCGACCAAAATACGCTAAACAGCAATTCGGAAGTATTATTTAGATCATCTGTTGATGGCGGTACTACCTTTATGGATAAGATTAATCTAAGTAATACAACTAATGCTGATTCTATTAATCCGAAGATAGCCGCAGATGGCGATACCGTTATCGTGACATGGTGGGAACGCAATGCAACTAGTATAGAGCCAGTGGCCAGAACAAGTATAGATAATGGACAGACATTTGGACCATTACTAAGATTAGCAACTAATGGAACTGTTGGAGAAGCAGCGTTAGAATAAAGTGAGTCAGTTAAACAAGAAATAGTAAGCATCTATTTTTTGATCAGGGCGTCTGTAGTCCGTATAGTAACAAAAACGATTTGCAGTCCAAGATAAAAAACTTGAACTTGAAGCCGCAGCAGAGATTGTGTAAAAGAGCAGTCAGCAAGCGTGAATTCTTACTCTGACTCTCCAATCTTTCGAGGGCAATCAACCAGCCAGGATAGGGATGTAGTGTCTTGATGTTATTTGAAAGCAAGAGACAAATGAAAGAGGACGTAAATCATAAAGTTTTTTATCGTGATATATACCGGGCCTCATTTTCTTTTTAATAGATTAAAAAATAAAAATCACATCATCTTAGATTGTATAGTAAATTATTACCATAAATAGGTAATTGCTTCGGTGTAAATCATGAAGATATCCACATGGGTTTGATAAGAGGTTTTCCTTTTGCGAGAAGTTATTTGGTTAGTCAAATAATCAAAATCATGAGATTGTATTCTATCATGCTATGCACTGATACCACAGGAATTAGGACCCGATTCTAAATCCTGTTGCTCAACCCTATCACAAGGGGTCAAATTCTTATTTATGGAGACAATTTGTTCATAATTCATTGGCTGGGGTGGAATATTTGAAGTAATATAATTAAGAAAATCTTTTTCGGATTTGGTAATAGAATTTAGTTTCAGTCTGATAGATTCAATTGTATCAGAAACTGGGTTTGCATGTTTAAAGCTTGAACTATAGTGAGCCGGAAGTATCATAGTCCTATCAGGTAAGTTAAATAACTTTTGCTGATATGTCTGATAAAGTTTCTGAGCGTACTCTTCTGACTTTTTATGGAGGTCAGGCCTTCCAACTCCATTTACAAATATTGTATCTCCGGCGAAAAGAAAGAATTTTGAATTACTTGTATCATTTTCTGTTTTCAATTCACTTGTCCCTCTAATATCCAGTTTAAAAGATATACTACCATCTGTGTGGCCAGGAGTATGTATAGCTTCTAGGTAAAATCCATCTCCAATTTCTAATTTTTCTCCATCATGAATTAGTGTAGGTTTGATACTCTTTTCAGAGTCCAGATTTTTGGTATCGTATTTTTCTAGCGAGCTAACTGAAATCTCGGCTCCATATTTACTAGCAATTCTTGTTGCACCTGACAAATGGTCGGCATGCATGTGCGTATCAATAACTCTAGTTAATTTTAGTGCATTTTCTTCTAGTACGTCTTTAAGGATCGTCTCGATTTTACAAGTAGCGTCGATAATTGTTGCCTTCTTGTCTTTCAATGATGCAACTACATAGCTCATACACCCCTTTGATACACGTCTTATTTGCCAAATTTTTAAAATATCTGAATCGGTATCTATAGGTGCAATATCATATATATTGCTCCAACCATCCAAGCCCCCTTCAATGGTTTTAACCTTATACCCTAATTCGGAAAGCATTTTCGCGGCATTTGATGACCTTTGTCCATGAGTACAAAACGTAATGATTTCCTTATCTTTTGGAATCTGTTTAAGAGCTGCACTTGAAGTTATTGTATCGACCGGAATTACTGGTGTATCTTGATATCTATCATAAGATACGCTCCAAGCATCATGTTCGTGTTGATTTCGTACGTCAAGTATAAAAATGTCCTCCCCCTTGTCTATTTTATTCTTTAACTCATCAGATGTAATTCGTAAATTATTATTCTTGTTATTATCATTACTGTCATTGTTTGCAACTATCATTCTATTCCATAGTTACTTGATTAATATTTAAAAATGTAATTATATGAGCCTAAACAATTTAAAGGTCAGTCAATACTATTTTTGGTCTCTTTCATCAAGAAAACAACAACAATGCCAGAAGCTAATCCAATCCATGCAACTACTTGAATTGCGATAAACAAATTAAATAAATCAGAAATGAATCCTATTCCAACCGCACCAAATACAAATCCTATGTCTCTCCAAAATCTATATACTCCCAGTGATGTTGCTCTCCAGTTTGGATGTGCAATATTGCTAATTGCTGCAAGTAAGCTAGGGTATACCAAGGCGGTTCCCACACCCAATAGAGACATTCCTGCAACCCAGCCAGGAAAAGATTGAGAATATAAAATTATCCAGATTCCTATCGATTGTATAAACATTCCAGGAAGGATGAGAACTTTTCTACCTACCTTGTCGCTTAGTGAGCTTGTAACAAGATGTAAAACGCCCCTTATACCAGGATGCAAGGCCTTCAAAAGCCCTATATCATTTGTATTTAAGGCAAAAAGATGAAAAATAAGGGGTGAACAAACCCCATGAAACGCCAAATATCAAATTATTAACTAATCCTGCTTGACTGATGGCAAGTAAAGAGCGGTTCCTCCAAAAGGTTTGTATAAATACATGACTAAAACTCAAATCCCCTTTAATTGCGTCCTTAACTTTATTTTCTGGTAAAACTGAATCATGATTTTCTATTTCCAAAGAGAGTAAACTTTTTTGTATCCCGCACAATTAGCGATGATATCAAAATCTCTTTTGTTATAGTCAACTTATAATATGGGTCAATAGAATTGTTAAACATTAACCTAATTCAATTTAGCATCCTATTGTAGATAAGTTAAGAAATTGTAATTTCCAACTTGAAACTAGTTTGTAATCGATTCGTCTTTATTTGTTTTCGGCAAACTAAAGACAAAGGTTGAACCGATTCCATCTTCATTATTAAAAGCCCATATTTTACCTCCCATAGCCTCAACCAACTTTTTGCTTACGTATAAACCTAAACCGGTTCCAACATCAGAATCTGTCATAAATTTTTCAAATAGCTTTGGTAATATATTCGGAGAGATTCCAGTACCAGTATTAGAAATGGCAACGAAAACTTGTTCTTTATCTACTTCCTTCTTATCAGCTAATTTTTGATCTTTATTTAATTCATACTTCTCGTCTTGGATTATAATATTTAAGCTACCATCTTTTTTGGAAAACTTTATAGCATTCTCTAGCAGGTTAGTTAAAATCCGGGAAACTTTAGATTGGTCCGCATATACTAAACAAGATTCGTTTAAAACATCGTTAATGAAATTTACTTCGATGCTTTTGTCTTTTAATTTTTGACTTAGTTGAGTAGCTGTAATATCCTTTATTTCCTTTACGAGATCAAAGTATCCCTTATGCAGTATTATCATGTCTTTTTTATTAGAATCTATTCTTGCAACGTCAAGTAGATTATTTATCAAATTTTCTAATCTTGAAGCATTTCTAGAAACACTTTGATGATGATTATAAAGAGCAGCAAGAATTCTTTCTAATTCTTGTTTATCAATTTCTTTTATGTTTTTGGACAGTTCATCAAATATCTCTTCGTCAAATTCGGTATATCCTGCTATAGCTTGAGTAGGTGTTCTCAATTCATGAGCAGCAACATTGATAAATTCTCTTTGCAGGTCATCCTTCTCCATTAATTCATCATTGGCTTTTTTTAGCTCTGTAGTTTTTTCTTTTATTTTTTGATCTAGTACTTTATTCCAATTTAGCAGTACAACTGCAATAATACTAGATACGGAAGCAATTGTAGTAATTATTATAAAATTAATTAGTTTCTGAGCATCACTTTGAGCATTCACTTCGTCGGCAAGCGTATGAGGAGTTACGAGAAAGAAAATCCCAACCCTGTTATTATCGCTACCACTACTAGTATTATTTACATTAGTAATAGTAGGACCTAATATAGCACTATAAGATATGCTGACACTAGCATTTTCAAAACTAAATTCATCAACACCGTTTTCAGACAAAAGTGCTTTTTTTACTATGGTATTAAACCTTTCTTCTTGGTCATTTAGAATCGACTTTAAGTATGATTGAAATACATCACCAAAGTAATTCGTGCCAATCAAAGTTTTATTACTTGTATACAGTATCGTATAATCCCTGTCCATAAATCCAATAGTACCTGGGATTTTTGGATGTACTTGGCTTTCAAGAAAATTACCTAATGTCTGTGCTTCAATAGATGCTACTACTACGCCTTTGGTAGAATTACTGTTAATATTCGTTTGACCTTCTCCTCCCTCTTCACTTTGTATTTTCGATAGATTACTTTTTTGAATTTCTGGTATAGGAACAGAAATATACATGCGAGATTTATTATCGTTGGAAACTATAACCGGACTAATATAAGAAGTCCCATTCTGTTTCGGTATTTGGAAATAATCTCGGTAGCTTAAATCAACTCCTATAAATTCATTAAATTGTTCTTTATCTGCACCACTAAAAGTAATAAGGTTTCCTTTTTCATCCAATAGAAAGTAGCCATCAGTAAGATTATTAGTAACACTTTGGGCCACCTCAATTAAAGTATGTAGCCTGGTCATATTCCCCTCAACTGCTGCTGGAGAGTTGGCGATTATTTGTAAATTCGATGTGATATCATGAATTGCATTAAATAACGTATTTGAAATACTATAGGTGTCTATTTCTGCATTTGTCTTTAGGTCATTTATTGCAAGATTGTATATCTGATTTGCTGCTTGAGTAAAGTAATTATTCGATAAAATTACCAGTATGATTGCAGACACAATAATGATTGGTAAGATAACAATATTCTTACTATGATCCGACAAATGCAATAATATATTTAGTTATATTTGTTTTATTAGTTTGTCTTATTACAATAAATGACTTCGCTGGTGCATGTCAAACACATACTGGAAGCCAGCCCTTTGTAAGACCAAATTGAGGCTTACCTGTATTGATGAGTTCAAATTGAGCTATTGCTGCTTGGGGTGATATAAAAATATGAACAGAAATAAGTGTAAAAAGTAAAAGAATTACGGCTATTGGTCGGATCAATATTGAATTATTTTTCGTTTCCAATAATGTTTGATCTTTTCCTCATCCTAGGTTATTCATAAATTTTAATCTATGTATTTATACTTTTATACAGCCATTAGGTGATATTCGTTACTATAAATGGTTGCGGATTCGGTGGGATCAAGTTCCGTAGGGTATAAGGATTCGGTTGAAATCATGAGGATATCCACATGGGTTGGATAAGAGAGCGTTACATCATAACATATATGGTATCAACGATTAGGTTGATATTACTATCAGTAGGTGTGAGCGTGTTCCAGGGATGTAATGATCATCAGTTAAAGATGAGAATCCATGATAAAAGGAAATTCAGAATATTCATCTAATGACCATAGGCAAACCTTGTAAGATGATTGCCATAAGCCTTCTTATAAAAAAAGACTAATATTTCATGCAATCGTATATCATACTATGACTCTTAGGATAAAATGTAAACAATGTGGTTTTGATCATATTTCAAACATATATCGATTAGAAGAACATAATTTTCATAGAAATTTTTCAAATCTTGAAAGTTGTCCTAGCTGTGGATATGTATCTAAATGTGACGAATCAGATTATAAATCTTAATTAGTCAGGGTATAATTGTTGGCTTAATAGGCTATATGTATTGGGCAATGGAAAAAAGTTAGATCTAAAAGGATAAATAAAATAGCGTAGATAAAGTTTTATGAATTTTCTTGGATATCTAACTTTTTTCCTAGCTGTGATTTTCACAGTGTTTATGAATTTTCTTGGATATCTAACTTTTTTCCTAGCTGTGATTTTCACAGTGTTTTTTATAATTTGCATGGCTATTCAACAAATAGTAACTTATCATGACATCCTAGAAAAGGCAAGAAAATTTTCTAACAATAAATTTTCTCTGAAGAATTAGATTAGCAAAACTAAATCAGTAATAATGATTCAAAACATTATTTCCTATTTCCGTGTGTATGCGGATCCAATTTTGAGAATTACTGACTAGATTGCAACCTACTAACATTATTTGTAGTTAATTGAGGCTGGGTCATTATTCTTTTCATTTCCTAACAAATAAAGCTAGTCTAATGGAGTATAATGTGTTAGTGAAACAAAGATACTACCAAAAAGACTAGCATCATATAGTTCATCATCCATTCTAATTAGCATTTTATATC
>JBGTFK010000058.1:0-13335 GCA_041747305.1 Candidatus Nitrosocosmicus sp. | reverse complement strand
AACCTTTTGATTTAATTTCACCTTGGAACTCTTGTGATCCAGGTGGTCATAACGAGAATATTCTCCATTTGCATGTTTGATTGTAATAAAATTAGTATAAAACCAGTATGACGCATCCGGACCTCCAACATTAGAGTCATCATTGATGTGAGATACTACGCCCTCTGCTGCAGCAAGAACGGGTGTACCTTTAGGAGCAATAAAATCCACTGCATTTCGAAGCTTACCTATATGAGCGGGAGAAGATGATCTATCTATCCTTTCCAACATTCCTCTAGGCACGGGGATCGTGTATGTGTTTCTTGACATCATCTAAAAAAACTTCACTTTACATCGATTATGATTCAGTATACTATAATAAGACTATCCCTTCCTAATGTCGTTATATGGGATTTATAGACCTCTACAGAATATGCCTTGTCCATGGATAATAAACAATGCAAAAACCAACCTCAATTTAATAGAATAAATAGACGCATTCTTGTTACGTATATTTATTTTATAGATTTGTTACTGATGGGTAGAGTTTATGGTGTCAACAGTCAAACCAGCCATCCCGAAATTATTAGCATTAACATCCGTAGAAATTTTCAGATAGACTAAACCCTGTATTCTATTTCAATACGCAAAAAGGAGGTTAGTCGATTCAGTTCATCACTTCTTTTTTTTTATGAAAATGGTTCTCTATCTTTAAGTCAAATATATAACCAACGATGTGTTAATCAGAGGTAAAAGAATCGCACTTTATTCCTTGAAGTTTGGTCCTTTTTGTCGATTTGTGATTCATCCTTTCTATTCTTGTATGGTAGTGGAGTGTGATAATCAGTATCCTGTCCTCCCATCAAAAAAAGCTTATCATCGCTTATGGATATCTTATTCTTTATGGACTTGGCAGGATTTCCAGCTACAATATCTTTGTCTTCCACGTCATGAATCACAGAACTTCCTGATCCTACGATCACGTTATTTCCTATCTTTAATTTGTGTTTTATAGTGCTATTAAGACCCAGCCAGCAGTTATTACCAATAATGGTACTTCCACCTACAACTACTCCTGCAGTAACTTGTACGTTTTTTCCAATATGAACATTATGAGCCAAGTGACATAAGGCATCAATTTTGGTGCCTTCCTCAACTACTGTATTTGTTATAGAGCCACGAGCAATAGAGCAGTTGGTAAAAATTTCTACATCATTTTCGATAATAACCTTTCCATAGTGAGGAAATTTTTCGAGTTTCATGTCTTTTTTATCTCTCTCAAACGCAAATCCATCTTCGCCTATGACACTTCCTGATTGAAGAGCGCAATTGTTTCCAACTATGGTATTTTTTAATACAACTCTCGAGTCTACAATTACATTGTCTCCTATTATGCATTCGTCTCCTATAATAGTTAAATCTCCAATAAAACAGTCTCTTCCAATTTTAGCTGAATCTGCTATAATGGCGTGTTTAGATATTCCTTTTCTGTTGTCTCTTACGTCTATCATTAATTTGGCTATTTTTATAAATACAAGTCGCGGATTATCCAAAAATACATAATGTTTGGGAATGCTACTGCTAGATGTATTTTTTATTTGAATACTGGATGCCAAGCTTCTTTTACATAGAATAATGCCTGAATTGGAATTCAAAATAGACTCTATGCCTTCCTTATCATCTGAAGAACAAAAAGACAGATCATTAGGTGTCCCCTGATCAATGGGGGCGAGACTGTCCACCGGAACATCCTCTGGGCCTAGCATGGCATAATCACACTCTAAATGTTCCAAAAAGGACTTTATAGTCCGGCTAACCATGAGTCACCATACTATAATATTACCAAAATCTTCTATTTAACTATGTTTGATATTCTACCAATGTAAAATCTCAACCGGATTGATAGGACATGGAAGAGTATTTTATTGTCTTGTAATAATGACTTCTTGATTCTTAGAGCATCTGTCAGAATTTACCCTACCATTTACGTTTACGCTCGAATGTTTTATATACAGTCCCCTAACGATATCTTTTACCAGGGTTCTGTGAAATTCATCACATACAGCTTTCGAAGTTATCTTATTATCTCCTGGCCGCAATTTAGTATATTCAAGAGTAAGAATGAAGCTCCATTTAGAATAACCGCCTTGTCCAAAATTATCTATGGGCTGGGTTTCCATGTAGAGAAATTCTTTGTTGACTATAAACATGACCTTACAATTAGAATAGTTGTTATCCTCTGATGTCCCTGATATATTTAAGATGGTATTTAGGGGAATTTGTTGATGCTGTAATGGAAAATTTATTTCTACAAAAGAACTACTCGTTTGAATTATAGACAAAAACAAAATGATGACTGAAAATACCGATAAGAGGCTAGACATAAATATAACTCTCATGTTGAGGTGAATTAGTGGCGTCTAGAATTTTTGAGATCAAACATAATAACCTTTTTTCAAATTATCATAAATGATACCATTAATCCTAGAAACCAATTATCTTCATTTAATTACCATTTTATCAAATAGCAAATTACTGATTAAACAAATTGATAGTTAGATGTTGTACTTACATAGATAAGAAGACTCGGTTACGATTCTATCACTTTCATATGCTAATTCGCCTTGATTCATTATGAAAGAAACCCTGGAAGATATTCAATGGTACTCTTAGATCGGCACATGCTCAATCTTAAGGGCTTAGGACTTGCAGAATGGATGAGAAAGCACAATTCTCAATTAAGAATTCTTTTTATTTACCGCACTTTTTATTCAAGACTTTATGGAACGACATGATTTCATAAAAGCCAGTATCACTGACATAATGATAAAGCCGCTAAGGTCCGAGGATCTAGAGAGTCGAATAGTTCAACTGCACTCAAGAAACAATGATATCGATAGTTAGCATCTTACAATTCTTACTAACATATCTAATTCTATAAATTAAGAATAGGTGTCACTCTAGATGCGTAGATCAATATTTGGATACCTCGTACTAAAACATATGGTTTGAATTAGTGATTGATATCATATATAGGTTCATTACTTAATCGAACAAATTCAATAAATTGTATAGTAAGCATACAAATGCCTTAACTGTTTATTCAAAAGCTCAGGCGAATTTAATTACACCGGTCAAATCGAAATTAAAAAGTTCCGGTAATAAAAAATTGTTTCCTTCAAGACGCCATTAGAATTGCTATTTATTGCGGTATTAAAACACTTGTACGTATATTACTGATTATTTTCCTTGTGTTACTAAATATTGATCCTAACCAGGAATTCAAATGAGATGATGTTAATATAACCAAGTCATAATTCATTTCATTAATTTCACCTACTATTTCATCTATTGTGTTACCTGTCCTAAATTTATATGAAACTTTATTCTTACAACCAGCAAGTTCGATCTTCTTTATTTTCTCTTCCATTGAAACTATTTAGTCGCCTTGAATGTTTTCCATATGATCTTGTTTATTTACAGCAGTTGACGAGGGGTTTGATATTTTTGGAGAGGATGGTGATAACGATGGTGAAGGTGGCCGCTTCCTAGAGATATTTCAGGAAGTGTCTCTTAATTTTTTTGCATCATTAATTATTTGTAGAATCGTTATCTCTGCACCAGACAATTTTGATAAATAAATAGCATAATTAATTGCCTTATTAGATTTATCCTTTCCATCGTGGGTTACTAGAATTTTTCTAAAGGATGGGAGAATAAATTCAGAAATAGACTCTGTCGGATCTGGAAACATAAGCATATTATGAAAACGAATTATTTAATAATATCTATAAATTATTTGATGAATATCAAAAAAATGTTTTTTTCGGTTTGGAATTTGAAGAAATGTCAATAGGTAATTAGAGTTTCTCTTTAAATTGTTACCAAAATAAAAAGCAAAGGCCTGAGCTATGAATTTATTTGAGATGTATATAATTTTCTCTAGGATCAAATTTTATTAATGTGAATTGATCCTACTATGTTTTTTGTGCTCTAACAGTCGATATCTTTTGATTATACGATTCTGTCAAATAGATTGATAGTTAGATTATAAGGCATAATCTTTCGGAAGTCGGGCTATCCACATTCCAGTTTATTTGAAGGAGATGAATGATTTACGTCTAAGGATGCTAAGTTTTTTTTTCTTTAAGCTATTCCGTTTACAAAGATACTGATACAGTAAGAAAATTTGCTTCCTAGATAGCACCAAATTAGTTACTATATCATTGAAATCATAATATCTTCAATTTAATTCATTTTTTTAGAATTCGTGACGATTTAACTATTTAAGATCGACATCTGATCCTGTTAACTTAGCGATAAATCTAAAGTTTGAATATGCCCTATTTCTAATATGTTTAGTAAAAGAAACATAACATTTTCATGGTACATTGAATCTGGTCTGTATTTGTACTTTCTTGGTCTTTCAACCAGAGGTGTTTCTAAAACATTATTCTTTTTGAACAAGGTCAAAAGAAGCCATGTTATAATCTGGAAATGGATTCAAAAGTATCCTAAAAAAATATTATCAAAGAGAGAAAGGATTTCAGAATTCATAGTTGATGAAACATTAGTTGAAGTAGGTTCAGAATATATTTGGTAATGGATTGTGATCGAACCAGAAGACAGGCAAATTCTTCCATTTTGTAAATATCCAAAGAGAGAAACATGTTTGTCGCTGAAAGGCTTCTATCAGGTCTAGTAAAGGTTCATGGAAAGTATCCTCTGTCAACTGACGGTGGAATCTGGTATCCACAGGCTTGTATATTCCTAGGACTTGAACATCATATCCATACCTCTTTGGAGAAAAGTATTATCGAAAGAACAATGCAGTATATCAAGGATCGAACAGAGAACTTCAATGACTACTTTCCTTGTCGAAATGAAACCTGCAAACTAAAGCAAGTACTAGATCGGCTGAATCTATTTGTCAAATATCATAACAAGGAGGTGATTTGCGCTTAAGTTAACAGAGCTCTACATTTACACTAAATGTTAAAATGTATTGACTTCATATACTATGATGGAAACTTAATGACAAGACCCGATGTCAAAACGGCTACTGAATCCGAGAAAAATGCTGTTGTTGATGCGTTAAATTACCTTTGTAGCTGATCCTGCCACACGTTGGGTATGGCCAGATTCACAGAAATACCTTTTACATTTTTCCAAATTTGCTAAAGCCTTTGGAGGAAAAGCCTTTGAACACAAGACTGCCCACTACATTGGAAATTATTCTCGTGCAGCTCTCTGGCTGCCCCCAAATGTTGATCCCGATGTTGATACAATACTTGCACTGTTACGAGAAACTACATCCGAAGAGGCTCAGAACGTTGTTCCGGCAGTGTTTGAGAAAATGGGTGGATATCATCCAAACGAACCTCACTGGTACTTGCCGCTTCTAGGAGTGGATCCTCATCACCATGGTAAAGGTCTAGGTTCCGTGCTCATGAAATATGCACTAACAATGTGTGATAAAGATAATGTTTTGGCATACCTTGGTTCCTCAAACCCAAGGAACATCCTTTTTTACAAACGACATGGCTTCGAGTTGCTTGGTACTATCCAAGAAAATAAGTTTCCCCCAATCTTTCCAATGCTTCGCAAGCCTCAATAATTATTGCCGAATTAATTCCAACCAATATTCCAATTTGGTGTACCATGGAGAGGTCTTTGCAATTTTTCTAAAAATGATTAGTAGAAGGCTCTGCGGATTTTGTCCCGCCAAACGCTGTCATCTTCTTCTTCAATGAGGTTCACATGACTGTCTTTATTGCAGTCTGAGTAAATGGTATCAAATTCTTTTAAAGCACCTGACCAATTTTTAGATAATTCATCAAATGAATGTGTAAACATATCAAGGGGATCATTTGATTCATCAGGAAGATTTCTTACCTGTTCAAGTATTTCTTCTCTTTCTTCGAGAGTCATATCCTCGAAATCTTTCATGATATTCATCCTTTTTTTCATGTAAAAATATCATGGTTAACTTGAACATCACTTTTTGTCAATTCCAATTGGCTTTCACTACTAATGGATGTTTTTCTCCTATGGATCGGCCTTATCACTCTACTGATAATTTTATTCTATCTCGTGCGAAGTATCTTAAGAGCTCCCGCCCAAGCAATTACTTCGTCTAACATGTTGTTGGCCGATTTCTCATGAATTTGATGAGGTTTGAACTTTGAAAAGTTTTCAAAATCAGTAAAGAGGGAAAGCTGAACTTGACCACGAACAGTTGCCACTTTCAACTCTGCCATAACCAAACGTAATTGCTCCACGGCACGTACTCCGCCAGCACTACCATAACCAACAAATCCTGCTGCCTTATTATTCCACTCTTTGAAAAGAAAGTCGATGGCGTTCTTTAGTGCTCCCGGTATTCCATGATTATATTCCGGAGTCACAATTACATATCCATCAAATGAATCGATCTTAGCTGACCAGTCCCTTGTATGTTCTTTGGAATATTGTCCCATGGAAGGAGGGATTGGTTCATCCAACAAGGGCAAGTTAAAGTCTTTAATGTCAACTAACTCAAAGTCAGCGTCATTACGCTTCTTTGCAATCTCGTACATCCATCTACTAACTGCTTCGCCATTCCGTCCAGGTCTAGTGCTGCCTAGAATAATAGCGACACTTAGTTGTGAGTTATTCATAGGATCGGTAGGAGCATTACTACACTTATGTTTGTCGAAGGAAAAATGTTTTTTTTAACTCACATAACATTTGAACGAGATATACCCTTAGATTCTATCTCTATCTTTTCATTGTTAGATTTTATAACAACTGATCATTCTTCTTGGTGCGTTACAGATGTAAGAAATGTGGGTTTATTTAGTCGGTTAACAGTTGTGTAAAAAATGATTACTCCCTAATGTAAACTGATGGTGTTTGTTTAGAATAGAATTATTGACTTTGAAATTCTGAAAACCCATCAAAAAATATATTAGTGATATTCTGATGAAAACGAGTAGTACTAATTTACAGATGAGTATAGCCACCATTTTACAAAACTGTTAACGTATATGCGTGTCCATGAAAAAAAATTATCGTATCCATCCTCTCTCAAAAGGCTTAAAGAGATACAAGGACTAATTCGTCATCGACCATCTTGGTGGAAGATGATAGACTTTATATTAATCGGTTCATGCCAAGCGAATTGCTAGTGCTAGTAATCAAGTTATTGTCCACAGTAACGAATGAATTCATGTTGGTCGGAAGTCATCTTGAGTGTCATTATGTATCGGTAAACTAAAAACAATAGTGGAACCAAATCCATCATTATTGTTATAGGCCCAAATTCTTCCACCATGAGCCTCCACCAATTTTTTTGGTAATAGAGTCCAAGGCCCGTCCCATAATCCGAGTCTTTAAGAAATCTACCAAATAGTCTTGGTAATATGATTGAAGAATTCCTTGACCCGTATCAGAGATATCTACGTATATTTCTTTTTTATTGACACAGTCTTTTGTTACTATCTCTGAAAGATTTATAGTTTGATTAATATTTTGAAAGTTTATTTCAGACAAATTCATGTCATTTTCTTTTATTAGCATGTCCACACTACCGTCTTTCATAATAAATTTTAGAGCATTGTCGATTAGATTAACTAAAATTTGATTTAATCTAGACCTGTCTACATATACCCAAAAATTTTAGCCTAGAATGTTATTTATGAAATATATTTTGATATTTTTGTTATTAATTTTTTTTCCAGTTATAGGCTAATGATGTCATTTATCTCTTTAACCAGCCTACTTTTTCTTTGTATAGTGGTAGGGAAATATTTTTACTACTATTATTTGACTCAAGTCTAGCAACGTCTAAAAGATTATTTACGGGGTTGTCTAATCTTGAAGCGTTTCTAGATATACTTTCGTGGTGTTGATAGAGTTGCTTGATAGATGTTTCTAGTTCTGGGTTTATTATCGTCTTTCTGTTTTTAAAAATATATTCAAATAATTCATCATCAAGTTCTGAATAACCTGTAATGGCTTGATTACGGGTCCTTAGTTCATGAGCTGCAGTATTAACAAATTCTCTCTCCGTCTCTTCACTTCGTACTAGTTTTTCATTTGATATTTCTAAATCTCGTACATTTTGGAGAAGTTGGCTTGTTTTATTATTGACTTCATGCTTAAGTTTCTTATTAATTGATAGTACTATTACAATAAAACTAAATACCATGATTAGTAAACAACCAACAAATAGGAATGTGAAGGTTTTTTGATTCGATATCAATTAGTTGCGGTTTCACTAAGGAAAAATTTGGTATTTGTGCTCAAAAAAAAACATATTCTTATCATTGAATAGGATTTTGTGTGTAAAAAATTTCCCATTAATCATCAAGTGATACAACGCTGAAATGGTAAATTCCTTAAATATATCTGACTATTCTATGCTTTATGTTTAGATATCTTGACCCATCAGACGATACTTTTTCTCAAAAGGACAAGGATTATAATAGAATTGTTGAAAAGTTGAAAAATTTTACGGAAGGTTTGTCGTCTGCAGACAAGGAATTGTTGATAAAAATGATTAATGAAGTTTATTACAAATATCATAAATCCATATTAACAAAATCAGAAAGTGACACAGAACTGATGCTTTCAATGTTGATGGCGTTATTAGTAGAGCAGAATAAAGAATTGACTAAATTCAACAAGCGAGTCCATTTTATGGTTTGAAAACACGTAACGCTAGAATTTATTAAATGGGCCGGGTCAGGTGTCCATCAAATATTGGGGTGTAACCTGATTATTGAAAAAAAGTTTATTATTTGGACTACAATATTTTTGACATGGGTTCAGATCCAGGAACAGATATACTCCAAAACGAAGGTTTACGTAAGGAAATTTTAGACCAAAATCAAAATAGTATAGAAAACAAAAAACCAGGCGGAGAACGGTGCAATATATGTGGTCTGGTAGCACGCAATAACATTGAATTAGATGAACACATCAAGCATGCCCATAGACGGGGAGGTCCTAACAATCCGGATGATGTATACTCGGACGAGCAAAAAATTGATCCATTCGTAAAAACAGAAGATTAGTTTTTCAAAAAAATGAAAACATCTATTTCTTATAATCTTAGACAGGAATAGATTACCTTTTTATCTTGATCTGATCGCGTATATTATGGAATATTACAACTTTTCATACAATGATATCAAGTTTTTGGTAGACCTGCTTCTCAAAGGTTGGAAGAACGGACATTGATATGGATGGTGTTGGTTTTACATTCTTTGCCTAGTAAAAGAATATTTTACAGTTTTCAATTTTACAAAACATTTCGTTGTTTCTATATGATTGTAGTTATTAAATGGGCCGGGTCAGGTGTTCCTCACATGTGGGTATAATCCAACATAAAATAATCCTTTTCTCAATTCCAATGGGCTAGGGATATTTGTACGTCTACAACTCAATCCAATAATGTCAAATAAGGAATATCAATATATAACTTGGATCAATTTTTGATGGCTAGCAATTGGTCGGTAGACTTGTTTGGTTGGTATGTACTCAGGGGGTGTTTTTCTACAATTATTCAATAAAAATATTATGTACATGTACTTTCAGAATCAATGAAACACTACAAGAAAATGCGTATCAAGAGCTACAACTTTGAATCAGTAAAAAAAGAATTAAAAGCAATTAGAAATATCGAGGATCGACTAAAAGCAGAGATAGATTAATTAGGTTTTACTGTTTTTTGTTCTTGAGAATATCGTATTTTTTATCTTGTACACAAATAGTTTAAGATTCGAGGTAATCTTATAGAATTCCATATTTATATATACAATGTCGGATATTTTATCCTTTTATGTCGTATAGCGAATCTTTAGACCGTTAGAAAGATATTGTATGGCTTTAGCTCGACAAAACCTATACCACTTCCTTTGAATTTTTTTGATGCTTAATGATATTGCAATCCATAATCCCAAAGGGTTCATCACAGATCTAGAAAATGGACCCACTTATCATATGTCTGAATTCATTAATGGATGTTGTGATGGATTTGATACGTGCTAGGGACAGTTCTCCATCACAATCAAATCAAAGTTTGTTAAACATCATAATTGAGATTATAAATAAATCTAAGAGATAATCATACGTGGGTTACCGTAAGTGGAGATCACTACCATAAGAATTTATCCGAACCGATATAGGTGATTTACTTCACTGCAGGAGAGACGATCAAAAACATTTACATTCAACCCAAGCGATGTTCCAGTAGCGTCAGAATTTAATGTGAATTTAGATTATATAGATTACTATAATTAATATCAGTTTTGTGAAAACAGTCCTGAAAAAAGACTTTGCGTGATTCAATTCTTTATACAATATAGTATTTCATAATCACACACAAATCTCTGATATCGCTTTTATTTCCATGACTTATTAATCATATAAAGTTAATTGTTTACATATTCGATGGCAATAGATTCATCACAGTTGTATAAATTCAATCGCTTTAACAATCTTTCTAGGTCGTAATCGCTATCTATTTGTCTTTTTTCTTTAACTGCTACGTATTGATTGTTGTAATCCCTTTTCAATTCTTGATAATTAGAATAAAACCAATCAAAATTATCTTTCAATTTTTCAAATTTTACAAAATCTCTATCGGATTGTGTTATGTCAATATTCATATTACATATCCACTAATCTTATAGTATTTTGTTCCATAAAAGTATTGATATATTTTAGATATGACATTCGGCAGGGTTAAATTTTGTCTAAATTTTTCAAACATTTGTAATATTTATCTCAAATCTAATTCATATTAGATTAGATTGCGAATGGTTATATTACATGCCTATACGAAGTCCAAAATAAAATCAATAGAAAAAGCACAAAATTTGCAGGTAATTTCTTATCAATAGTGAATAAATTCCAGTATGGCCGATTATTAAAATTAGTGAGAATCTCGTTATCTAAAATCTGAAAATGGTATTTAGGCCCATTTCAAGCCATTGTATGGACTTAATATGCCTCGGTATTGTAATTTAGTTTGATTAATTTATATTTTATGGATTTAAGCTAGGTAAGGTTTCTATCATTTATTCTTGAAATTTTGGCTACGGCATGATTAAGGGATTGTAATTGTCCTCAAGAAGTATGAGTAGACAATGATCGTTTTGGGTTTTAGAAGTGACCGCAACAATACTTTGATAAACTTGCCCTCTTTGCTCTAGTCAATCAAAAAAGTCTATCGGAGTAACATCAGTTTTGACATTTTTCTCCGTGGACACCTTAATTCTGTTTATCAGTTTCTGATGTTGCACGACAAGACAAAAAAGGAAAAGAACAGAAATAGAAGATTTTGAATCTTTGTCGTTTAGCGTCTTGGTCGTCCTTTCATTCAAACTACTACAGCAATCCATTACCATTCTTAGTAATTGTTCTCTATCGTCTTTATGAAGAGAATAAAGCAGACCGCTCCATCTTTCACAGGTTTTGTCAAACAGAATTTTCGTCCAGGATTTCTCTTTTTCCAATGTTACTACTTTCTGCATTATTGGATTTTCGCTTAACTTGTTCCCATTGTATAACTCCAAAAGTATTTTATACTTATGGAACAAAGCACCAATCATGATGGGCTCTGTTGACACTGGTCTGTTGGCATTAGATAGATATTGTGTATACAGTGTTGCGTTTTCAAATATAATGTTAAGCGCTTCTTTATCATTCTTGGTCGGCAGTTCTTTCTTAAATTCGGACCAGTTCAGTCGCTCAATCTCAATAAGCTGCCTAAATGAAGGACTGCTTCGGCCCATTTGATTAGAGAAGATATTGCATGATTTATTCTTTACGCAGTGTAATTATGCGTATATTCATTTAAAAGATGGATGCAGTTCCACGAAAAAGATACTCAGACTGAATTGATGTATATCTAAAAAGTGTAGGGAATCTACAGGGTTAATTAGAAATATGACACAGATTGGTTAAATCCTTTATCTCTTTAGTTTTTTTATGCTTTCAGCAACCACTGTTTCTACAGCCTCTTTAGCTCCTTCCAATAATGGAGAATCCTGATGGACCATCAACAACTTATCAAAATTAACTTTAGCGAGTCTTTGTGCAGACACTATTGCTGTAACCGGATCTATTGATACTTGAGGTGCGGAGATATACATACCCTCTGCTCCAAATACATGTTTGTATATACTGTCTGCTCCCAGAAGAAGTTTATCTTTTTCATAATAAAGTGAAATGTGCCCCGGAGTATGCCCTGGGGTGTGAATGACCTTGAGACTTCCAATCAAATCACCATCAGACACTTGCTCATCAACACTAATGGGTTCGACCTCAAAACTTCCATATTCTTTTTTTAATGCCCTCATTGATACTCCAAGCTTGTCTAGTTTTTCAACGGTTTCTTGTGTAGAAGGAGGACCCATATATGGTGGGTTATGGCTCAGATATCTTGCTTCAATCCAATGGGAATAAATCCTAGCACCCGATTTCCTCTTTACTTCATTAGCAGCTTGTGCATGATCCACATGTACATGTGTTAGGATTATACGTTTTACATTCTTAATATCATAACCGATATCAAGCAGATAGCTTTCAAGTATTGGTAACTGTGAAAGAAAAGAAGGATCGATTAAAGTCAAATCATCTTGATTTTCTACAAACAAGTAAGGAAATACCTTTCCACGTGGATCAGGGTGGGTTAAACCTTCAATTGAGTGGACCTTAGGGGTTATCTGAGTCATACTCTTTCAAATAACTAACCGAATGGATTTCTAAACTTATATAGTTTTTGATGTCTATTATGCCGTTTCTATATTTTGATATCTGATTATCAAAGATAACTTAAAAGTGCAAAACGAACAGGTTTTTGAATTATTCATCAATTCTTGCAATTTTAAAGCCTTCTCTATCTTCCAAATATCTGAGCATGGGTCATAATTCATTTTGACATATCAATCAATAATCAAGCTCAGAAATACATCAACAGCCAATCAGGTATTTGATTGCTCTTCTAGGATTATCTTTTTGCATCTTGAAATTATAATAAACAAGTATCTGGTACAGCAATGCGGATAGCAGTACGATACTACGTACCCTATCAAATCCTCTTGCAGGTACCGGGTCTATCCTAAATACCGATTTTATGTGTTCTATCAGCGGTTCTATGGACGTACTTCTCTTTGAATAGATTATCTGTCCTAAAGCCGATTGATAAAAATCTACCAGTTGTAATCTTTCTACTGGCGTATTTTTGTATCTTCTAATTGGACAGACAAGCTGAATTCCCTTGGCCATGGTTAAATTATAAAGCAATTGGTCATCATAACCCGGGTCTGCTACCATGAAATGAATTTTCTTAATTGTTTCTGGAGA
>JBGTFK010000057.1:0-44614 GCA_041747305.1 Candidatus Nitrosocosmicus sp. | reverse complement strand
AGCAAGTGATGATATCTCTGGCAGTAATGTTGTGGTCTACAATCTTGATTCCAAACCCATATTAACAACTCAGCCTATAGGGAAACCTTTTCGATGGATACTTATTTTGGGAGATGGAAATTTTAACGGAAACAAACTGTTGATAAATGAAACTCCCCATTTAACTGGAATATTAAAATTCATTGACCCACAGGGTAAAACGATTATTGAAATAGATGGATACTCATCTCATAGTTTTGGAACCCGCAACATAGATAGCGCAAAGATAATCAAACAAAAAGAGATGACATGTCGTGACAACAGCATAAACAGTCAAGAAAATGATAACTACGGCGATAATGACTTTATAGTAATACCAAATTTGGCCAGAGATTCTTTAAGCATGTTATACGTAGATGCAGACAACCAAGTCGAGGTGTTGGACAGAATGCTTTTAGAATCCTCGATAACTTCTAATACAGTAGCTGAGGATATTAACGGAGACAACATACTCGATATCCTCGTAGGAGACGAGTTAGGTAATCTCTATGTCTTCACCTGCAATCAAATTTCCGATAAATATACCAATTAGGAAATATTTTATAAATATTTTTCAATCCTCGTATTAAAGAAACGCAAAAGCTATACCCTACTAATTTGTGTTTATCCATTTGCGATGTTGTCAGTAAATTTATCCACAACCACATCCACATCTTTATCACAACCGCCATATCATCATTGACCAAAGTAGAGCTGGTTAAACTATACAAGAAGGAAAAATATTCAAAGCTCAAGGAAATACCACTATTAATAATCAGAGTAAAACAAGATGGTCAGGTCCCATTTCATGTTGTAAAGGAGATGAATAACAGAAGTAATCTAAGGGTTTCATACCGGCTAAAAAGATACAAAAAGGAAGGAATAGGAGACCTAAGAGATAGGTAAAAAGTGACAGACGTTCAAAAATGAGTGAAAGAATAGAATAAGGTATAAAGAGATCCTAAAAGAAAACAATCAAGAAGGATGGACTACAAAACAGATAGATAAGCTAATAGTAGAAAAGACAGGATGTATAAATTACCATCGCATTCACATTTCTTATATCCTTAGAAAATGGGGCTTTAAACAAAGGCACCATGAAAGGTGCATGTGAACACCGCCGATTCAAAGGAGCAGCGGGAATAATTCAAAAAGGACTAATATATTTGTGAATATTTGATACAAAAATGATTTCACCATAGTATTTTAAATGAGTCTTTCTTTTTCTTTGATTGTTCAGCAAGAAGGGAATGAATTGGTGAAAATAAAAACCCGGTTGTCAGAATCACATGCTCGCACAAGCACTCATGTTTGTTGGATGCCATAGACAGGGTAGGAAAACAGCTATTCAGACAGGTAGGACGATAAATTCAACAGCGATATATTTCTCGACTTTCTAAAAACCATCTATCCCAAGTTTCCAAAATGCTATCTTTTCATGGATAAAACATCAATCGCCTCATCACAGGTCAAGGAAGGTAAAAGATCATCTTGAACAAAACAAGAATGCCCTAATACCAGTATACCTTCCTACAGCATCGCCTGAGTTTATGATGGTAGAAGAGATTTGGAATATAGCCAAAAGAGAGTTGCTTGTCCTAAAATATTACTCATCCTTTGAGGATTTTAAGCAAAAGATATCTCTATAATTTAGAACTAGAGGATTTGGTTTTAACATAAGAAACTATTTGCTATTGACAGTTTAAGAACATATATGAAATGATATAAAAAGAAGTGTCAAACGATTCATTCTGGTAATTAACAACGCTTCATTTCATATAAGCAAAAGGACCAGACAAGGTGTGGATAGACAATCCAAATAGCTTACTTTAGTCGTCTATTTACCCCAACGATCGCCGTTTTTAAACCCTGTAGAATCTAAAGTTAATAGGAATCTGAAGAAAAACACTTGTACAAACCTATGAAATAGAGGAAAATTTATTATGTTCTGTACAAAAGTATCCTAGAAGGGTAGGATGTTGGTAAGTTATGAGACTTACCATATTGATTGTTTATAGGAATATATCTCAACAATCTTTAAACAAGTTTGATCGTAAGTTTAACCCTTGTAAGTAATGGTTATTAACATTGTAAACATTATTAATCATGTTATGAATAAATTTGAAAGAGATAGTAATGATGACAAAACGGATCTTAAATGGGTGAATTTGATATGTCCATCTTGTGCCATTTATTATGGCTTACAGTTATTGATCCAAGGTATAAAAAAGAAGAGGCAAAAATCTGGCATAATAGAAACCAATAATACGAGCTGAGTTTTCACTAAAACGATAAGTTAACAGCTTCATTTTCCTATACCTAGTCTCGAAATAACTGATTTATGTCCACACTTTATCTAAGAATACTGTGATAATAAAATATGCTTATAGTAGTTTTCGAATACATACCAGAGAACTGTAAATCGCGTAATAGTCGATCATAATTAAAAAGTATATTTAGTTTATTAGAGTCTTTTACTCAGAATACATAAAGTCTAATTTTAACATACATTCAATTAAAGTCTCGTGAAAGGAATCACATGGACCCCCTCTAATAGTAAAATCTATACTAAAAGTATTTTAGCTAATTATTGTATTGTATTAATAAATTGAATAGAACTAAAACTATTGGATTAGAAATTATGGGGATTATAGTTGCTATTTGTTATTTGGTGGCTGTGTTAGATATCCATGATCGTTCATTTTATGCCTTTGCTCAATCAATGAATCCTCCCACATCAGATAACTCAAAATTTTCCAATTCTAGCAATATAGAAAATATTTTGCAAAATAGAGAAAATTTGATTTGTAGTGAATCTGCTTTAGTAGGACAGTCAACAGAGGAGGAAGGTTGTTATGCAATAGCAAATGTACTTTATGAGAGTAATTCTACAGTTATTCTAACTGCTCCTAATGCTTCTAATACAGGTGCAGCAATTGATTTGATAAAGACGCATGGATATGTTGTCAATAGTTTTGCTCCCCCTAACCCCCAAACAAACTCGTATACAGTACTGATGTCTAAGTAACGTCTTTTTCACTTTGTTATTACTTTAGTTACTTGTTTTATCTCTGTACTAATTATCTAGTAATAAACCTAGATCGGCTTCTTCTAAATCAAATGGAGATTTTCCATAGAAATTTAATTTATATTTAATTTTGCTCTTTCCTGATTCCTTATCTTTCAATCAAATCATGGTTGTTATACTATTATATCTGATACGACAATACCGACAACAGCACGATGCTACATACCTTATCATATCCTCTTGCAGGTACTGGGTCTATCTTAATTACCGATTTTATGTGCTCTATCAGCAGTTCCACAGATATTATTCTCTTTGAATAGATTACCAGTCCTAAAGCCGGTTGATAAAAATCAACAAGATTTAGTCTTTCTTCTGGTGTGCTTTTGTATCTTTTAACAGGGCATACAAGATGAAATCCCCTTTTGAGGCTCAAATCATATTGCGTCTCACCGCTGAATCCAGGGTCTGCTACCATATAATGAATTTTCTTTAGCGTTTCTGGAGATAGACATGATACTACATCTGGATAAATAGGTTTGTCAGATACGTTGGCAGTTGTAACGTCAGCCGAAAGAGGTACTATTAAAGGAAGATCGGTAATACATATCATGTGCAGCTTGTATCCATATATCCAGCTTTTGGTATGGCTGTATCCCCATTTAGCATCTGTATCAATTCCTGAACATGGAACTATTCTATCCTTCATCGATGACTTGTGCCATACTTTACCTTTTGATTTTAAAAGTGCGGTGTCTGTTGCAACTATATATGGTCTGACTAATCCTTCAATGACAAATAGGTTTCCCATTTTTGCAATCCTTTCTTTGATATCTGTAGACACGGTTTTCACTCTTCTATCAAATGTTCATCTAATTGGTAGGTATGAGAAGGATAGACCACATACCTTCAAGATCTTTCTATTATAGGATAAATCCAAGTATAGAAAATGATGCAGTGACCTGTTTGAATCAAGTCGAAACCATATGCGAACTATACAGCATCGTAGAATAATAGTAGGCGAGTATACAAGAGGCCTACCTTTGTGTCGATTTAATATGACTACACGACCAATTAATTAATCCAAGATACAAAATACTAATTAGAATGGATGACGAACTATAAGTGACTAGCCTTTTAGATAGCATCTGTTTCAAGTAAGATATGGTAGACTAAGAGACCAGCTTTATTTGTTTAGAATTACGACCCAGCCTCAAATAATTAATCTGTGTAATCCATCTAAATAAATAGAATTGAGTGACAAAGCTTTATAAAGGAAACTTTGTCATACTAGTAAATCCCTTAGAAGGTAACATGGTGTATATGATTCTTTTTCAATTTAATGGGATATGGGCCCGGATTTAACAGTTAAATTATATCTTTAACAGTTTAAGACTAATCTTAAGTATTAGTTACATACTTATCCCTATGATGTCAAATTCATCATCGTATAGAAAATTTGGATTTCTTATCACATCAATATCATTTGCTATGTTATTGATGTTTGGAAGCAATCCATCTTCAGATGTCCATGCAGTCTCGCATAATGAGAACTCTTCAAATGAGCAATCACTTACAAGAAACCTAGACGGGGTTCAAATTTTAGTAGATCCTGTTACGAGTAATTCAAACGGAATAATCACCTTACCCATGAAAATAACCAATGAGGAGGGCATTCCTTTAACCCATGTTGATTGGTTAATAAAAATCGCTGATCCTCAAGGGAATGATATTTTCAAGAGTTCAACTATTCATACTCATGTTGGGACAGAACAACTATCCTTTATGCCTACAATAGCCGGAACCTATGGTGTATCTGTACAAGTAGCATCCCTTGGTCCTAAAATGATGGGAATGGATGTTCCTGAAATGGCTCAAACAAGAATTTTTAACTCAAATGATCCTATGATGGGCTGGCAATCTGATCCAAATCTTTTCTTTGGGGTCAGAAATACAGATTTTAATCTAAATGTAAATCAGGGTACAGTATCCAAAGCACAACAAAGCTTGGGAATTACTAATCAAGGTATAGGTAAAAATAATACTACTAATGATGAAAACTTAAAGGTACTTAACGGATCTGAAAATGGTACTAAAATAGAGGTAGCGTTTTCTACAGACAAAGATAAAATAATAGTTGGTGAACCAGTAAGATTGGCTTTTGACATTAAAAATGGTGTTAATGGATCAAATATAACTCATCCTGATGGATTATTGGCTATAAAGAAAGGTGATGCAGTAATACTCCAAACGCCTTTAAGGGACAATCCAATGATGCCTATGATGGGTGCATTTCATGGACATACGGGCCAATTAGAACTTACTACCGCATTTCCAACTCCAGGAGTGTATGAAGTCGTACTTGATGTAAATTCGTTACCGGTTTCTAACTATATATTTGGAACTGCCAGTGCTACCTTTGACGTTGATGTTGTTTCCTCTGGTCAAGATCAACCAGCAAGTCAGTTGTCTAATCAATCAACATCAACAGAACTGAATACGGAATCCTTGCAAGTGGATATGATAGGACAAGAAGCTCCTTTCTATTCTCCAAACACTATTACGGTCAGTGAAGGTTCATCAGTCCTCTTTAAAAATACAGATGCAATACTACACACTGCAACTTCAACAAACGATGAAATAGGTACAGTTTCTCCGAGTCCAAGCGATTCTTTTGATACGGGGCTTTTGATGGGAAATCAGGAGAAATTAATCGAATTTGAGAAAGAAGGAACATATAACTACTTTTGTACAATTCATCCATTCATGCAGGGAACGGTGATTGTTACAGCATAATTTATTTATTTTTTTAATACTGATAAAATTACAACCTGCAATAATATAATGGATCTGATTCTTAAAACCTTTTAAAAATATGATAGGTTGTATTCATTGGATAATACCTTCCCATAATCAAAATATTATGTTCCAATTGACAATTTAGTTTTTAAGAGATAATCGGTTAACAGGTTCTAGAATTTAGTTCATCTTTTCATCTTTTCTTCTGTTGACACTCTGAATTCAACTTTCAGGGCATCTTTTGTTGAATTCTGATTTTTGTGATATGTCTGAATGTTAATATTAGTCGTTCTATTGATTTGTTTGAAACAGACGAGTGATATAGATGGGAATACTCTATAAAAATTATAATCATTAATAATGAAATAATAAATAAAGGACAGGGCTTCATATTTGTCAAAAATTAAAATAGTAGATCTTGATAATAGTATTATGATTATAAAGTGTGCTGATTGCGAATGCGAGCCGGAAGATTGTAAAAAAGGAGCTTGTATTGGTTGCATATTGGATATTTGCTGTTGTTTATCATCTAAATTTTAAGATTTGTAAACATGATTATGCTAGAAAATTAAAATTTATTTTTTAAATCTTATGAAAGAATTCTTCCTTCAATGTATGCAATGCAAGGTGTACTGAATATGATTGATATTTAGATGATGTTACTTGAGAAATGATTCATAATATAAACATGATCAATCATAATTATAATAATATGAGCAGTGTTTTACTTGAATTAATTAATTAGTTTACAATTGCTATGACATTGGCCAATTATTTTCACATTCCTTACATGTTCCTCTAAAGCCTTTATATCTTGGTTCCCAATATACAATCATGTTTTCCTCTTCATCGAAAAAGCAAATCAATTTATTTTCATATTGTTCATAATTATTATCTTCCATATATTATGTTTAGATAATTCATATTAAAGATTTGTCTTTAACGGTTATAGGTTTGAATAATCTTATGTGTAGTTGACATTTCTTTCTTTATTGTCGTAGACTACCCGATTACATTTCCTTCATTGATTATCTTGGATCAGTTCTCTTCAGTGATGACTGCAGAGAGACATAATCTATTAACCGGCATGATTTGAATATCTGAATGTTCTCTGTTGTAGTCATTTTCTTCTTCTGTAAGAACATTTACATCTTCTTTCTAATATATCTAAGTTGCGTGAAATAGTTGTCCTATCTAATTCGAGTTTTTCGGATAATCTACAAATGAAAATTGAACTATTACTCTTTATCATACGTAAAATTGCAAGTTGTGTAATAAGGAGACCGCTTTGTTTTATTGCATTATCATAAAGTTCAGTGATTGCCCTTTGATGCTTTACGTAATTCAGCACAAGTACAATATGTCAATTTTCGGTCTTTCTTTTTTTCAATCAATGAGTGTAAAATGCATGCATGGAGAATAAAATTTTTTCTTTAACACTTAAAGTTGAAAATGAACTTTTGCTCTGTTAGTCCTTAGCAATTTATGAAAAAGATAAAGTTTTCATTATTAGATCTCTTGCGTAATTAGCCTAAACAACTTTATTTCTGTCTGTGTTATATAGATTTGTCCTTTCCTCTTGTTATCATAAGATAAATCATCCACAAAATCTCACTGTTCAAATCCTTTACCGGTCTTTCGGTACAACAGTTTGATGATGTTTATAGAGAGATAGAATCAAAATATCCAAAACACGAGATAAAACGATTATCCTCATTAAAAAGAATAAGAGATGTTGGAGATGGTAGACACTTTAAGCTCATGGTCAAAGACAGAGTTATCATGGTCTTGGTATACTACAGGCTGTACATAACCTACACCCTGATGGAATTCCTCTTCGGTTTAGATCAGAGTAACGTATGCAGGGATACCCAATAGATTGAAAGACTGATTAGAGATTGATTACCCATTCCCCAGAAACTGTATAAGGTACCCAAGAGGCTAAAGACTAAAGAAGAGGTAGAAAAATACTTTCCAGGTTTTATGTCCTTTACAGACTGTACAGAACAACCCATTCCAAGACCTAAGAATAGGAAGAAAAGAAAACTGTATTACTCAGGCAAGAAGAAAAAACACACAGTAAAGAATCTGTATACAAAAAACACTAACAAAAATATGTCACATAAGAGCAAGAAGATGTTTAATTTTATAGTTGATTAAATACAAATATAAATTGACCCTGAAGTTCCTTGCATCCGGTCAATTGAAAATTAATCAAGAATAATCTGATATTAATTATTTCAGGAACTGCCTATGTTTTATACCTTACGTTATTCTATCCTCTAGACCTAAAGAGTTTGGAGTTTCCATTTCAACAGACAGAAGTCTAGGTCATAACCATTAAGACAGTCACTAAAACGTGGTCATGATGTAAAATAGATATGCAGGAAGATTTGACTATTGCTTTCTTTGTCAAATGAAAAATTCAAGCTAAGATATTTAAAATAATTGATAAAAGTATGGATGTCGTTCCATGAATTACAGCAATAGCCAATCTCACCGTTGCATTTTATCCGATTATGAATTTTTATAATATATGCATATACACATATATTAAATGAGTATAGTAAATGTTAAAACTACAATCCATGCACCTCATAAATTAATATGGGATACATTGTCAGACTTGGGTGGAATATATAAATGGGCTTCTGGTATCACGGAGTCAAGGATAATAACTGATAATAGTTCAAAAGTTGGAACCGAAAGGTCTTGTGAGATATCTCAAATAGGTACAATAAAGGAAAAAATCACAGAATGGGATGAAGGTAAAGGGCTTAAATATGAAATTCTGCCGATACCAAATACTCCGGTCAGGTCTGGGAAAAGCAGTTGGACCCTGCTACCAGAAGACGATCATTTTATAATTGGATTGTCTACAGAATTCGAATTGGGAGGTAATGAAACTGAAAATCAGGAATTTCTAAAACAAGCAAACATGTTACTTTCATCCACTTTGCAAGATTTAAAACATTATATTGAAACGATTCTAAATGAACACCATAGAGCGCGTAGTAGTTGAAGGATAATTACTCTATTAAAAATTATGAGTATTTCATTTTTTAGTAGTCTCATTAATAGTTACATTAGAGATTGAAAAAATTGATGAGTTCTTTTATAATAGTCAAGTTCTAAATACACTATGGTTAATATGATTGAAGTTTCTATGGGTATGTTAATTGGTATGATCATATATCCTTTGCTGATGAAATCCGTAAAAAGGTTATTTCACCACTATAAAGTTAATAATATTTTGAAAAATCTAATAAAGCAAAAGAATAATGAAAAAGAAAAGGCTTGAGAAGAAAATAGAATTTATCTTCTACTTTAATATGAATATCTACAAGTGTTTTATGTTTTGTGCATTTAATATATCTCCGGATTGTTTTAGAAGCATTGAGAAATGGATTATAGATTATGAGGGTTCAATTTTTTCTGAAAAGGTCAATAGATGGCTTAAAATAGTAAATCAATATCCAAAATATCAAACTTACCTAACTTCATTTCTATTTGAAACTTCTGTTATCAACAAATGTTATTGCAATAGAATGTTTTCTTATTTCATTTAAACTTGAAAAAGATACTTTTTGTGACAAGTAGACTAAGTAATTCTACCCTCCCGAGGTTTTCTCTCTGCCTCCAAAACCCCATTTGCTGTAATTGAAGCGGTTCCATCCGAACCGGAAAAATCTACCCAGTCATTACCGAGAAATAAGTCACGAAAATCCAATTTAACGATGTTAGGATGCATAGCTGCTATCCTACGTTGAATTTGGTCAATTGATATTCGCCATTCTCGACGTCTCTGATATAAATGAAACAGAATTAGACCCCGAATTCGCTCATTGTCGTCATCTTCATTCCCAGCATTTGATACATTAACCATGTGCATTCAATAATTACTAAACTATATTTTCATTTTTGAAATTATGTTAATTGTGCTATATTCCATTAGCAAAGATAACTATTTGTCTTTTCTAATTTTTGTCATTGATAGCGATACTATTGTATAATTTAATCAAGTGTCTGGCTAACTACATTATTTTCAAAGCCATTGGGTAACCAGAGTATGTTTTTATTATGTATGAAAATATTATGACATTCAGACTCGTAATATATCTATTACTATACCCACCGGGCCCGCTATTCTTTATAGTAACTATTTATCTGTTAATCAATTTGCGGATTGAATTCTACCGGACTGTCATAATAGGCATCAGACTTTCTAACAAATAATAAATATGATACAGATCCCATGTACTTCATGGATTCGAAGCCCACCGGGCCCGCTCCATATTGTAGTAACATTAAATTATAGAATCATATTAAGATTAAGCACCAACATATAAAAATAATTTGAGATGAAAAATCGAGAAAAATAATGATTACGTTATTTACCCATATGATTTGTATTTGTTTATGATTAGATCGTGAGATTAAATCCGGATTATAATTTCAAAACTAGCCTGTATACCCACAAATACCCGATCTGGGCGAGTTAACAATCGGGAGAGTCATTTCTTCTCCACATTCATGTTTCATTGCACAGGATTTACAAAACGAAGATTGTGTTTTACCACCTTCTTTTTCATAAAGACAAATAGTACATATCTCAGTAGCTTTTTCTTTTTTGCATTTGAAACACCTAAAATCAATATCGTCATTTCTTGCGGAAATCTTGATGGACTTACGGCTATTTTTTGTAATACATAGATAGGATGAAACTACTTTAATCTCTATTTCAGTAGAGCTCCCATAATCATACAAGTAACCAAAGGACATGTCTTTGTAAAGTAATTTTTTTAGTATTATACGCATACTTTTACTATCATTATCAAACAGTTTGTCGAGTTGATATTCATAGGTCTGATCGGCAATTGTAAAAGAACTCAAATGTCCACAGCATTCTAGCCATGTATTTCTAAGAAAAGAGTCTAAATCAAGAAGAGTAAGATTATCACATAGGTCGATGTATAGCCAATATTCAGGTTGACCTGGTGAAAAAATCTTTAACAGATGAAATATAACTTTATTAGGTTTTTTTGGTCTATTCCTAGTCGTCCTAGGAGGTGTTTCTTCAAATTCTTTAAAAAAATCTTGTCTTGACTTACACGATATCAAATGTTTTCCCATCATGTTTCCAGAAAAACTTGATGAACAGTACGAACATTTACCTTTTGTCACCATCTTTTTCAAATATAGATATATAAATAAATTCAAATATTTGACTTTTCAACGCATATACATTATTCTGATACAAAAAGAGATAATTTCAAAATAAATATTATAGAATTTTATTCTCATTTAAATTATAATTATTCATAACCAGAAAAACAGCATTGTTAAAGTATAAATCCTGCACCTACCCTTAAGACGATTTTATAATTTCTATTCGAACCAACAATTCAGACTCGTAATATATCTATTACGAAACCCACCGGGCCCATTGTCATTAAATGAGATTCTTATCATTAAGGCCTTTTATCTTTTTAACAAGATTCTCTAACACTTCCGCATCGGCTATTGTGATTATGGTCTTTCGATCTGAAGCCTATGTCTGACTTTGGTCACAAGACTTTCTTGCTCCCACTATCTGTCTTGATTTTCCCAGCTCCTGTAAATTGTACAGAGTCGCATCAAGTTTCGACTCATCAAATATTTGTAACACATCATTTGCTTGCTCTGGACTAATGTACAATTCTATTCGCTTTAAGCCAGAAAGTACTTTCTATTCATTTGTTTCAGATGTTGAAATTTCAAAAGAAAGATATATTCAACCATGATGTAGTCTTGGTTCACAACTATCTAAACTCCACAAAATAATACAATTGGTATCATGGTATCCATTTGTAACATGTTAATCGAATATTTATAACAACGTACTTTGTTATTAATGATATGGGGTTCGGAAAATACGGAAATATAGGAAGAAGTGTCTTGAACCAAGAATCATCAATACGATTTGTAACAATATTTGATACCAGAAATGAAAGCATAGTATTTTCAGAACATCAACCCGGAGCTACCAATTTGTTGTCAAGGGAAGAAAGTCAGGAGTCTCTTCAGTTAGCGATTAACGCATGGAAGACAAGAAGTAAACTGGCACCAAAAATAGGTAATGGAAAGTACGTATTGGCCGAATACGAGAAGATAAAAAGAATTACAATGCCATTGGACAATGATCATTTGATATATATAACAACAGAAGTTGAATGCGATGTATTTGATTTGATTAATAAAATTAGGAAAATGTAAAAATCATAAATGAAAAATACCAGCATTTATGCATCATGAAGAGAATAGATACTTAATTAATGAGGGTCCGAAATAAAGTGTTTGTTGAAAGGAGCGTAGTGATCTTGATCCTCTGAACTTTAATTTTTAATTCGAATTATTTCGTAGTAAATGGTGGTAAATTGGTTCTATACGACTTCAATTTGTTTTCAAGGAATTGAAGGATCACAAAAATCATCTTCAATTTTAACAATATTTGACCCACTTAATATGTGAAATAGAATCCACAGTAAAGGACTGATATCGTCCTGAAGCCCACCGGGCCCGTTAATCACATGGGTTCAAATAATTCTTGGTTGTATAAGAGATTAGATAGGAAAAGGAGGTTCATAATTGCCCGCTAAGTTAACCACAACTGTTAAGAATATAGAAATCAAGGTGACAAATCATACCAACAAACAAATAATTAACGATTTTTATGAATATCTACAGAATATAGATACTTCTGAAAGCTATCAAAACGGATTATTAAAAGTCTTGATAAGATATGCAGAATACCTAGGAAATTATACAACATTTTATCAAATTCAAGAAAAAGAGCAAATATTAGATTTCTTGGATTTGAAAAGAAAAACAGACAAAGACGACCCAGATAAAAAATGGATTACTACATGGAATGATTATCTCTGGCGATTAAAGTATTTCTTTAGATGGTTATACAATGCTAGAGATAAAGGCTCAAACGCAAAATCCTATGATACATGGAATACCCCAGATTTTATCAATCTTAAAATGAAAAGGACAAAGAGATTAAGTCCATATTTAGAAACAGAAATTTGGGACAAAGACGAATTGGCTACAATTATTAAATATGATCCGCATAAGAGAAACAAAGCTGTTCTATCTCTGTTGTGGGATTTGGACGCCAGACCTCACGAGATCACGTTATTAAAAATCAAACATATTAGACTAAAGGAAAAGTATGGTGAAGGAGAGATTCCACATGAAGCCAAAACAGGAAGCGGTCCAATGTTACTGACTTTTTCTTTTCCTTATGTAAGAGACTGGTTAAACGAGCACCCTTTTAAGAATGAGCCTGAAGCAAGGCTGATATGCAATCTATTGACAGGATCATCAATTGGACCTGATCAGATATATGATTTAATGAGACAACTTAAAAGAAGAATTGAAAGATTGATTGAGAACAATAATTATCTATTCATTTATCTATTCATTTAACTATTTTTAGATACTCAAAAATCCCTGTTTTCCCTATGAAATATTCAGTAAAATGCATCCAACGCCTCCATAGGTCCTCTTCCAGTCATATTTTCAAATTATTTTCTAGTTTGTTAAAAAGGATTTTTTTTCTAATATTCAGTCAACATTATTTCGTGAATTCTGATGAACATCTATGTTTGTGTTGTTACCAAAATCCAATATACCTACAAATGGTTGCGGCACGATTCCAATGATCGAGACTATGTCTGAGGCTTTGTTAATAACATTCGGGTAATCATTACCCGGGTTGTACGCCACTCTCACTGGATTATCCCCACAACGTCATAGTATCTATAACCTAATCATAAGCAAACGCTTTGATCAAATCCAAAAATGGGACTAGCAATATAGCCAAACCAAAAAAATTAAGACATAATAAGACAATGAATGAGAAACTTTGTTTTTTGATACATCCACAATTTTCTATTTTGATCAATAACAATGACTTTATATATATTGTAATTCATTGACAACTATGAATCGAATAACTATTTCATTGATATTTTTAATAATGATTTCAATGATTTTACCCGCTTCAGCAATCATGTATGCTAGCGGGTCTACAGATACTAGTGATGACGACTCCTCATCAGATAATGGGTCTACCGATACTAGTGATGACGACTCCTCATCAGATAATGGGTCTACCGATGATAACAGTGACTCATCAGATAATGGGTCTACCGATGATAACAGTGACTCATCAGATAATGGGTCTACCGATGATAACAGTGACTCATCAGATAATGGGTCTACCGATGATAATGCTGGTTTATCAACAACATTTACGGAAAATAATCCCATTTTTCCCGGTGAATTTCCTGTAAATAACAACACCGGAATAATTAACAACACCGGAATAATTAACAATACCGGAATAATTAACAACACCGGAATAATTAACAATACCGGAAATGTTCAACCTCCTGTAATTAACAATACCGGAACTGTGGAACCTCCTGTAAATAACAATACCGGAAATGTTCAACCTCCTGTAAATAACAATACCGGAAATGTTCAACCTCCTGTAAATAACAATCCCGGAAATGTGCAAGGGGAGGATCTGGTCAACAGTATCCTGACCGTACACAACCAAGAGCGTGCTGCCGTTGGAGTTCAGCCGCTCGTGTGGAGCGACACCCTAGCTGCTGGTGCACAGGCTTGGGCTCAGAATCTCGCTACGACAGGCAACTTTGCCCACGACCCCAATGCGCCTAGAGGTGTAGGTGAGAATATTGCAGGCTTTAGTCCGTCCATGGGGGTAGGGCAGGGACAGTCTCTATGGGTCAAGGAAAAGAAGGATTGGCACGGCGGCGTATTAACACCGGAGAATTGGTCTCAAACCGGTCATTACACTCAGATGGTATGGAAGAACACACAGGAGGTCGGTTGTGGTACCGGCAGTGGGGATGGTCATCCATTCAACATTCTGGTGTGTCGCTACAGCCCTGCTGGCAACTTCATGGGGCAAGCACCGTTTTAGGAGAACATCGTTCCTGTCACAATACTCACAATAATTACCCTTTTTCACTCTGAACCAAGACCTCAGATACAGTTACTCCAAGCAGTATGAGCAATGGTATAGTGAGATTGGCAAGTCTCAATCACTTTTCTTTTTTTAAAAGAATTTAAAGAAATTGAAAGTGTTGTGATCGTAAAGTATTTTATTTATTAACGAAAATCTCTTGCAATACGAACGCTTTGCATAATTATTAATTGGTCTAGATTATTTGTAATGATTCTGCCTGAGGAAATTTACAAGACCAATAAATAAATCAATAAAACGGAGTTTACCGACGCCAAATTATAATATTCACAATGCAAAATAGTGATTTCTTGACGTTACTAGAGGCAAATGATGATATTATTGATCGTGAAAGATAGCTTGCCTATCTAGACAGACTATCTAGATCCGATGGTTCATTAACATATCCGGTAAAAAACCACCTAGTTATAAAATAATGTATGTAAAGAAAAACAACAATGTTGATCTTGAGATTACAAATGTGTAAATGCTAATATACCTTACTGTATATATGAGGCTGGGTCATAATTCCAAACGAATAAAACTAGTCTTATAGTATATCAAATTTTGATTGAAACAGATACTAACTAAAAGACTAGCATACTGTAATTCGTCATCCATTCTAATTAGTATTTTGTATATTGTTGGATTGATTGATTGATTGGTCATGTAATAGTGTCGAATCTCAAAAAAGAAGGGGTAGTCCTTACGTATACTCTTCTAGTATCACATTACGATACTTTATAGTTCGCATACGGTTTAGACTTGATTCAAACAGGTCATCGTATCGCTTTCTTTCTATCGAGCTACCAAATAACAGAAAGATAATGAAGGCTTGTGATTTGTCTTTAATATACAAGCCATGTAGACGTATATTTGATAGACGGTTAAAGACCATCACTATCAATTTAATAGAAAGGAAATCAACTATAGGGAATCTGTTTGTTCTTGAAGGTCTTATCAGTCCATACATCCTTGCAATAGATAGCGCTCTCCTAAAATCAAAAGGTAAAGTATGGCATGCATCATCGATGAATGAAGTAATATTACCTCGTTCGGGAATAGACACAGATGCCAGATGGGGATACAGTCATACTAAGAAATGGATATTTGGTTACAAACTACACCTGATATGTAGTACTGATCCTACATCTAGAGTAACACCCCTTTCGGCTGATGTTACAACGACCAATGTATCATGCAAACCTGATTATCCAGATACAGTATGAAGCCTACTACCAGAAACATTAGAAAAAATTCATTATATGGTGCAGACCCTGGATTCAACGGTAAGAAGAATCTGTATGACATGAGCCTCAAAAGGGGATTTCAGCTTGTATGCCCTGTTAAAAGATACAAGAATACACCAGTGGAAAGGCTAAAGCTGTTGATTTTTATGAGTCGGCTTCGGGACAGGTGGTATATTCTAGGAGAAAGATCTTCATAGAACCGCTTATATAGCACATAAAATCTACCTTTAGAATAATCCCAGTACCTACAACAGGACTGGACAAGGTATGGAGTATCTTACTGTTATCGGTATTGTTGTACCAAATAGTAGTCTATTATAACTACAATGTACTAAAGAGCGATAATCCAAGAAGAGATATCAATTACATGATAAGCTGTTAATCTATTAAGAAACTAGAATAAATTACCAAGATCAATTATGACCCACACTCAGATAATTAGTATACATAAGTCAAACAGAAGAAATTAAAATATTGATTAGTTACATTTCATAAATATACACGAAAGCTTTTTCAGTCAGAGACAATTAGTTGCAATAGGGAAAATTTTGATCACTTATCGAAATTTAATTTGTTTAATATTAATTCCATCGATTTTATTATTGATACCAAATCCTTCTGAGAAACAAGTTCTGGGACAGAATCAGGGGACTATAAATGGTGCTCATGCAACCCAGATGGACCAATATTTTAATTCCGATTACAATGTAACAATGAAATATCCATCAACTTGGTCGGTGAATGAAACAGACCTGACTCCTGAAGATCGAATTAACCTAATCGCAGAGTTTGTATCACCTTTTGAAACCTTCAATGATACATACATTGAATACGTGCAGATAAATAGAGATGATGGCATTTTCTATGAAGCTGACCTAAATGAGTATTTACAAGAGGCAATCAATGCATATGTAGATTCTACAAATAACTTTACATTAATTGAATCTTCAACTTCAGAAACTCTCTCGGGCCAACCTGCTTATTCTTTGACTTATACCCAAACCCTCAGTGATGAAGATGGTCAACAACCTATCATGCTCAAAAACTTTGAAACTGGAATTTTGGTAAACAATACCGCATATTATATTGCATACATTGGACATGAAGATCGATTCGATACATATATGCCAATTATTGAGCAAATGATTAATTCATTCAAGTTACTGTTTCCCTTTTCTACAAATAATACTAACTCTACATTTGGATTAGAAGAGTCAATAATAGATACTAACCAAACCATTTCAAATTCCACTTTAATTCCGTTTATCCCTCCCTTACTAGCAACTACAATAATAGATACTAACCAAACCATTTCAAATTCCAATGGGTCTAATCAAGTAAATTCTAACCAATCTGCACCTGTTAATTTGACTATAGCAACAGGAGAGGAAAATTTACCACTTTTAAAATCAGAGAATGAGTCGTCTGAAAATGATAAAACAATAGATATTTGGATAACAACTACAACTGAGAAGAATGGGACCTCTGAAATGGTAAATTTTGTGCCAAAAGAAATTGTTGTTAATTTTAATACTAGTGTGGTATGGACCAACAATCACTCATCCGTTCACACAATCACTTCTGTTAATAATAATACTCTAGGAAACAGCAGTAACATCACGACAGGAGGGGAGGGAATTCCACTATTTGATTCTGACTATATGAATACCGGTGATAAATTTTCGTACACTTTTAATCAACCTGGACGCTTTGATTACTTTGATAAAAATAATGACAATCTGAAAGGAACTGTGTTTGTGAAACAGGCACCAGTCCAAATCACCGATGGTTCAATCCTGCTCGATGCAGTAAATACAACACAGGAAAGTACTAATCTAATTTCAAATAACCAATCTGAAAATAATGAAAACAGAATATTAGGGAATCTTTCTGATAGCGATAATCCTACTGTCAATTCAAATAATAAAACCCTCTCGCAACTAATACAAACTCTTCGTCAGCTTATTAGCTAATTTTGAATATGTGATTTTTTAGACCTACCGATTGGACACAATAACTTTATGTCGTTATTCATTGTACACGTTTTGTATCCTCAATCGTAAAATTAATGATAATGTTCCTATTTGAAAGAGGCAACAGTAGGAGGATTACTAGTACGACGTAAACATTAGCAAGTGGAGCACCGGTTGTTATATGGTCCGTTTATTATGCTTTTATGATATAGTTATTGTCTCCTGACCAATGGAAGAGAAATTAATACAGGATTAAGTGTTAGCAAAGAAAAAAATACAATGATATTGTTATATAAATAGTCAACAACATTGACTATATACCAACAGATTTATTAATCCAAAAATCCTGGTATGATTTTTGTTTTATGCAAATGGTTTTGTTTCTGTAATTGATTGATCTTAACAGTATCGACACTGCAATAGTAGAAACTAGTCAAAAAGAATTTTTAGCTTGGCATCAGAACGAATTGTTCGAGAATTTTACATATATCGTAAACTAATAAAATTACAATTGATTATTACTGTGTTGTAATCGAACCCTCTTACCACTAGGAACTTAATCCCCACGCGCCCAGACTGTTACTAATTATTATATATAAACTATCAGATATTTAGCACTAAAATACATGTTCAGATCATATAATTCGTCAGAATGTTTAGTGCTATAGAACCCCCATAACTGGCTAGTGAACTCCACATTGTATCTTTTCCATTTGACTTCCCTAGTCTAACGATTATTATTGATATGCCGAAAAGACTTATTCTTAATGACCTTTGAATGCTATCTATGTCAACGTTGTGTCATGGATTGATTGATTGGTTGGTCTATAATTGTTCTAAAAGTCAGATTTATTCTTGGATGAATTATTTTGGTAGATAGAGGCAAGGAATGTAGCCAATTTAATTGCGTACTACCTTTCATCAAAAGCAAACTTCCATTCTCTAATTGCAGCGAAATTATTTGTTTTGTTCGCTTATGTTTAAATGAAAACTTTCTATCCGCTCCAAAACTTAAGGAGGCTATGAACGTATTCTTACCCAAGGATTTTTCATCATCACTATGCCAGGTCATTCCCTCATTACCGTTATGATATAAATTAAGTAAACAAGAGTTATACAGCGAATTTGTAATTAACTCTATTTTTCTTTTGAGATCTAGTAACTCGTTGGTCCATGGTATTGCTTTCTTAGTAGTATTAGAATAAGTGTAAAGAAAACTCTGATCTCCATACCATGCAACTTTTCTCCTTGTAACTATGTGTTTTCCTTGATATAAAGCCTCGTCATTCTTCCAAATTATATTATTTAGTAACAAATTATAGTATGTGTTTGCTTCTGATGTTGACATTATCTTTCCATAATAGTTTGCTTCTCCATCTTTGTTTAATACATTAACAAATTTTTCATCAAAAAGGCTCATTTGCTATATCCCAAACTACATACATTTCATATATACAATGCCGAACTGGTCTATAGTCGATTCTAAAGCTTTGTGTCTTGATTCTATAACTGCTAGAATATTAGAGTATTGCAGTCAGTTAGCAAATGCCATATATTTTTTCAATAATATCAAAGATATGAATAAAACAAAAAATATTCAAAACAAAAACAAAAAACTCTTTGTCACATCAATAGCCATCGTGGTCGCATTAGCACTTATCGCAAGTCCCCTTGTGGCTATGGACGAAGCTCTGGCAACAAAGGGAAAGAAAGGCAACAAAGCAACTCAATCAATAGAACAATCACAGTCATCAAACCAAAATGGTCTATGTGTATCAGGTGTTAACACATTCTTTTCATGCAATAACGCTAGCTTCCAGCATCAGTTTAACAGTGGAAACAACGCTTTAGCACAATCTGGAAAAGGTGGAAACTCTGCAGAACAATCTATAAGCCAATCTCAATCCTCAAACCAAGGAAGTGTAGTAGTATCTGGTGGAAACACAGTAGGCTCTGGTAATAATATTAACTCTCAAAGCCAGACAAACACAGGTAACAATGCAGCAGCTCAAAGCTAAGTTCAAAACCACCTGTCTTTTTTTTGAATTTATATTTTCAGTTTGATTTAAGATCAATATAGGTACAATTAATTATTTCATAGAACCTTTGTATCATTAGGAACTTTCCCATACTGATAAGAACTGTTACTGATAATTAGTTTTTGGCTAACTCTAGTATGCAATAAGATATAAGTTAAGTATCTAATCTTTCATCAACATTATCTTATATAGTATTTGTTTTACAACATAAAAAAAGCATATTTTAGAAATGATTGTTGGTTCAAATTAAGATGCTTAACTTATGTAGCTAAAAACTAGGTAAGTTATGCAGCGATTACACGGCTTTTGTAGTTCTTGATTTTTATATATGAGATCAATTTTTATCTATATGACATCAATTCAAAAGGTTGCTGTTGTAACAGGAAGTTCAAATGGAATTGGTCTTGAAATTGCATTAAAACTCGCAAAGAATGGATTTTTAACCTATGCTACAATGAGAAATTTGACAAAAAGTAAAGAATTAGAGACCAGAATAGGAGATAATAAACAATTACGTTCGTTAATAAAATTCGTGCAATTGGATGTTACAGACGATAAGTCAATCAAAAAAGCGATAGTGTCTATAGTCAACGAATCTGAAAGAATCGATGTACTTGTAAATAATGCAGGTTATGGTTTATCAGGAGCACTAGAAGATATTTCAATACAAGAATTTAAAGATCAATTTGAAACTAATGTATTTGGTCTGATCAGAACTACCCAAGAAGTTATTCCGATAATGAGAACACAAAAATCTGGATTGATTGTCAATATCAGCTTAGGGGCGGGGAGGTTTGGCTACCCCACTGGCTCCGCTTACGTAAGCACAAAATTTGCAGTAGAGGGTTTAAGCGAATCTATGTCTTATGAACTTGAACCTTTTGGAATCAAAACAGTAATTATAGAGCCCGGTGTGATTGATACCAACTTTCATAAAGCTTTACAGATAGCAAAGAAATCTCAAGATCCTGATACTCCATATGCTCCGCTAATGAAAGCCATGGAAAACAACATAAAAAAATTATTGGTAATGGGTCAACACCAGAATACGTAGCCGAGGTTTTACCTGGTGCGATCACTAATGAAAATCCAAAATTAAGATATCTGGTAGGCAAGGACGTTGAACAATGGATGGAAGCCAAAAGAAAAATGACCGATGAAGAATTTATAAATATGACGAAACAGTTTTTCTGAAATTATTACTTAGGGATGCTATGTTATCTTTTATTTTATTTTGATGATATGTCATGATAGTCATATTACAGTTTATTACCACAAAAGGGACAGAAATTGAATGTATACTCATCTATACGCTTGGGGTACCCAGCATCATCCATACAAAAGATCTCTACTTTGTTTTTTTCTATAATATTGAGTCCGAACCCTCTCTGCCAAGAATCATCCTCCAGTTGATGCAATTCACTGCAGCAATATTTTTTCATTGTCTTAACTAAATAGAATTATCAATATAATGTAAAAGGCTAGCTTTGATATTTACAATAAATAGTTTATAGTAATCCACAATTTTTGTTTTAAATTCAAAATATAATGCTTGAAGAGATCATAAACAGTAATTGTAAAAAGTTGTGACTATGTCAGTCTGAATATAAAAAAGAAAGCGGAGTTTGCTGATATCATACTGTGTTATTTCACAGTACGTAAAGTGAACTCTTCCACTATGGAGGTCCTCAGGTTGCATAGAATTAACAGAGGTTACTTCTGCTCTAATAGTGTAGTTTCTGTTACCTTCTAGGAATGGTGCATCAATATGATATGCCCCCGTGCTGCTAAAATCCGGGCCATATACGTTTGTTTCGTTACCATTGCTCCTTATTAATTCCAAGGGCAATGATTCACCAGAGATAACAAATGTTCCTGTGAATACTGTATTATTATTGTCCTTTAGTATTGTAATATTGTATGCGATGGGTGGTCCTATCGAGTGTCACTGTCATCGGTTGGAATTTACGCAGCGTTCTAAAGTCTTCTGTAAGGTTAAATACAGAACCGACTCCCGAAGACATTTGGAGGCTTGGACCTTATTCGAACGAATCATCTACCGATACTATTGCCTGCCTCCAGGGGTGTATGACACAATGATAGACATAATTTCCCGATTTGTCAAATGTATATTGAAAGAACGAATTTGCAGTTGCCGGCATTATTCCTGAATTGAAAACATCACCGGTATGAGGGGAATTAGGAAAACCACTAGTTACTGTATGAGGTTGACCAAAATCGTTGTTAAACCATACTACAGTTGTTCCAACAGGAACATTAATGGCAGATGGGTAATAGTGATACGGACTGTCTCTCTGAGCAGCTCCTGGAATTATGCTCACAGCATAGTCACCAGGAGTATTCTGTAGTGTGGACTCAAAAACAGTATGAATGAGGGGACTTACATATGAAAGTTGTTAAGAAGGGAACTGTGCTAAAGCAAGCCAGCACAGAAGCACATATGGAGTAGTATCGTTATCAGGCCCGTGTCAGGACCTGAGAAATAAATTAGAAACGGGTACAGCAACAGGCATTTGATCAGTGATTGAAGGGGTAATAATAGTAGTCGTTGAAATTTATTGAGATCGGAATATGGTCATTCTTTAGAGACGCACACCAGAAGAATACCAATTTCCATGAGTTGCTTCTGTAAATAGCACTATAACTTCTTCTTTGTTTACGTTTAATATTTTAACTACATCCTCTGTAATTGCTTCTGCTAATCTGTCTTTTTCCCTTTGACTTTTCTCGCTATACATTTGTACACTAACTATGGGCATGCGGATTATTATTCATAGATATTATTAAGATTTCAAGAAAATAGATTCTTAATTAGTTATCTCCGGTAAAATATTTCTAAGATATTAATCATATTTTAAAAAAGCAATTTAATCCTTAGTAGTTATATCAGGGTCATATTCCTTTTATTAAAACTTTGTTATGAAATCTCATCCAACCTAGTCATGTTACAAATCAAGCTAATAACGGTAAAATATTAGAGCTCTGAATATCGAGTATCTGTGATTATTATGGAAAATCAAGGAAAGGGAAAAAACAACAACAATGAGGAGCGAAACATGAGCAATCCTAACCAGTTTAGATCGATTACGGATTGGTGGCAACAAAATTCACCTATGGCTTGGGGTGAAATGTATAATGAATATATGACCTATGTTACCTCGATGAGTAAAATATACAAAGAGTACATTAAACGTTCAGAAAAAATGACAGAATTGTATAAGGAATTGGCAGTAAATACCGAAAGAATGACTGACCTGTATAAAGAGTCTGTCAAGAGTACTGAAAGAATGACTAATCATTGGTTAAATAAATTTCCTAAACCTCCATCTTCAAAAGAACAAAGAAGAGAAAAACAGGTTAATAAACTAAAAGATAAAAATGACTATGATTAGAAAATATTTACAAAAAATTTCAAGGAATAGAAAAAATGATCCCGTAGACCTACCTTACTCAAACCCCTTGGGCCGACCTACACTTTTCTGGATTCGATAAAGGTGAAATCTCCTTTTTCTTCATCCAAATAAATTTCAAAATCCTGTTCCTCTAAATAATCTCTCAAAATAGAAAATCGTTCTTTCAAAGATTAAGATGTTTCTGCAACTATCAAAGTACCATTAGTAACGAGACACCTGTTTACTTCAAGAATATATTCTTTCCAGTTTTTACCCATATGTGATAGAGAATACAACTCCATAAATATAAGACCTGAGCTTCCTGTTGCAATGAAATGCAGCGGAAACCATCTAGACGAATCTAAGTCAGGGCAATGATAAATATCGGTGTGTATCAATTCAGCATAACTACTAACAATTAAACCATTGCGATAGCAGTGTAACCCTAAAAGAATTATAATATTGAACTAAGCATATTGTTCGATTGTCAGACATATAAAAGCCTACTACTCCTATTTCAGGAAGATTAGCATATACTACTGTACGAATTGAAGTAATTTTAAAAGAGACTAATAAGGGAAAAAATAATACATCCTAGAAATGAGTGATGTATAATCAAAGACTCATCTCCAAGACCTAGGTAAAGGTTATCGTTGCAATTATCTAGTAAATATAAATGGTTAGTATACTATAAAAACAGTGACCATTTCTTTAGCGGAAAAAAGGCAAGATTAAACAGCCGCTGAACTTGGGGTAAATTACCTCTTGAATGACAATCGACTCACCTAAGTTCTCAAGCCAACATTATGAAGAGACATTAGGCTTCTTATGCCTAATAGTAATATTATAAAATAGTATTTATTGTGTGATCATATGTTGTAATTTTCTTATCTGATGTTTGAATCACTTTTAAAGAACCTTTATCAGCATTATCTACCGTTGTGCCCCAACTGGTAATCATATTTTAAGTAATGTCTTATCTGCGGTTTAAACAACTCTCAAACAAATTATTCAATATTTTGAATGTCACTACATTCATTTTTGATATGAGAAAAATCAATTACATTTTCATAAAATCTCGACATGAAATAGTAATAGCATTCTCCAATTAGTCAACGGTAAACTAATTGTTCAAGAAAAACATATCCTTAATTTGTCTTAATCATGAGAGGGACTAATGAATTAAGAGAAAATTAGGGTAAAATAATTCCTAATTAGTAAATAATTTAAGTTCAATTCACGTATTGTATTATACTTTTATAATAGATTGTAGGCTTTGGTGCAAGCCAATAAAGGTCTTGAGATAGCATAACAGATCTCAATACCAAGACCCAATACCTACAAATGATAAATCTTGTCTAGAATTAAGAAAAAGGAGCTTATATTTTAGTATAAAAACAAAATTACCTTAAGCTAAAAGTAAGAGGAGGGAAATTATCAAAAAATTAAATATTCAAACTAGTACTGACTGTTGGTTTTCATTGTCATAGTAGTAGAATTTGAATTGCCAGGACCGGTTGTAGTTGTAGTAGTTGAGTTAGACTGAGAGCCAGTATCATTTCCAGGCAGGGAATTATTGCTATTATTGGCGGCCTGATTTATCGAGTCAAATGTGTTCCCTATGTCATTATTTACTGCATTATTTATGGAATCAGTTAGACTCTGAGCGTGTGCAACTTGCACGACAGATAAGAAAAATATAGGTAATAAGATTAAGCCGACGTTCATGATATTATATATATATATAATAGATTAAATAGGTCCGAATTTCGGAATTTTGACATTGAATCTAAATATTATTAACGGTTCTATAACTGCTCTTCTCTGGCTTGACTTTCCATTTTTTTTAGTCGTGTATAATAGTCAGGAAATTCATTTAAATGTGCCAGTGCAATCTTTCCAGTTGTTATTTCATTATCATTTGTTACATTCGTTGATAAATCGTGACTTCCGTGTTCTAATTCTACATCTAACCCCATTCTAAATTGCTCCACATCAAATTTTGTCCAATCAATACCTAAAGACTCACCAATTCTTTTGGCATCATCAATTGTAAAATGCTTTGCTGTCAAGATATAATACTAATATGACTACTTATTAGTATTCTTTCCCTATTTAGACGCGAGAAATAGAAAATACTTTCTACGAACTAGAGTTGGGTTAATTGTGAAAAAGTTTAATTAACATAAAAATAAGATAATCGAGTCCTCTTTCAGTGGTGAAATTGCAGCGGAAACCACCGGGCCCGTAATAAATTTGTCCAAAAATTTGGGTTCATCATTCTTCGTAGATTGTCTTCTCAAATTGATAAATCTTACTATTGCAAGGAACATGCTAAAAAATAATCTATATTGATTCATATTCTCTATTTTGAGGTATCAAATTTCTATCTAGTCACGGAAGTTTTTTCTTAACACCATCAGATTGATTTCTAAGGCAAGCACTCATTGTTTTCCTATTGTTGTTCAAAAGTGCACTGTGACTATAGTGACGCTTGTCTACTAATATATGATGCTTTTAAACCGATCAGGATAGTGATAATCACTCCCACCATAATTTCACAAGGGTCTTGCATCTCTAGTTCCACACCCTTTATGCAAGACCCAATATTCCCTCTTATAAGATTTAAAAGTAAGGATCCAAAATATCCCGCCTAATATTAGAATAATTGATTGCATTGCCTTGTTTAATATAGGTAATAATACCCAAACTTATATGATTTCTCATATGAATTTCGATATAATAGCCATCCTCTGCTAATCATGCAAGTGCACTATCTGCTCTAAAAGGATTAATGCAAGTACATGATTTCTTATCACAATGGCTATTAATACACCAGAAGAATTACTTAACCGGGTTACAGAATGCATGAACAATAAAGATTTGAACGCTTTTGTTTCGCTTTATGAACCAGAAGGTAGTTTTATTGATGAATCAGGAGAGAATTTTAATGGAACTGAGAGAATTCGAGAAAAAATACAAGGATACATAGATATGAATGGCAAACTCGAAAACACTGTTAGAAGAATCATCCCTGCAGGTAACGTTGTACTTGCTTATAGCGACTGGACATTCAAAGCCTCAGGTCCTGATGGAAGTCCAGTCAACCTCAGCGGAACAGCAATAGACGTACTTAGAAAACAATCCGATGACTCTTGGCTTATTGTGATAGATAATCCTTGGGGAAAGAACTAATCATAATTCCTTGAAGCTAATTAACTCTCATTGATTCATTTCTCTTCTTTTGTAAAAAGGTAGCAAAGATCTCGCGAGAGGGTAGATTTTTTCGATTCTTTAATGTCATACATTTCTTGCACAGGAGAGATTATTAGTATAATGACATACTAAGTGATTATCTAAATCAGAATATTTATTAAATTAACAGATCCCATGTACCTCATGGATTCGAAGCCCACCGGGCCCGTTACGATAAAGGCGCTTTTAAGGGGGTTCTACTAAAATAGGATGTATAAAAAAAGTGGTAGAAACCCCAACTTTAACTCAAAATAATAGAGAGATTGATATTTGGTCGCTATATTTGTATGCGATGAAATCTCCAGTGACCAAACAAAAATATCAAAAGAGACTAGAAATGTTCTTTGACTTTTCACAAATAGAGGGAACAACAATAGAAGAAAAAGGTATGGTATTTGTCAATAAGTCTAAGAAGGAAGGGAACTCTTGGACCTTTAATGCTATATTAAAATTCATGCAATCTCTTTTGGAACGATTAAACAGAAAAGAGTTAACCGGCTCAACAGTAAGAAACTATCTCAAAAGTATAAAATTATTTTGTGAGATTGCAGATATACAAATAACTTGGAAAAAAATTTCAAGAGGATTACCTCGTGCAAGAAACTATTCAGATGACAGAATTCCCACTATAGAAGAAATCAGAAAGTTGCTAGAATATCCAGATAGAAGATTAAAAGCCATCATATATACGATGGCTTCATCTGGTATCCGTCTTGGTGCATGGGATTACCTAAAATGGGGACACATAAGACCAATTAAGAATGATAGTAATGACGTGATTGCGGCCAAAATTATTGCATATGCAGGAGAAGAAGACGAATACTTTTCATTCATTTCAAAGGAGGCTTTTGAATCGCTAAAAGATTGGATGAGCTACAGAGAGGTATCAGGAGAGATAATAGATGAAAAGAGTTGGGTCATGCGAGATTTATGGGATACTCAAGACATACAACATAAAGGGAAAGGGTTAGTAACAAAGCCAAATAAGCTCACTTCAATCGGTTTAAAAAAATTGGTAAATAGAGCAATTTGGGCACAAGCATTAAGAAAAAAACTAGAGAATGGAAAAAAGAGACATCCATTTCAAGCAATTCATTGTTATAGAAAATGGTTTAAGACTAGATGTGAGATGGCAGGGATGAAACCAATTAATGTCGAAATATTGTTAAGTCACCAAGTTGGTATCAGCAACAGCTATTATAAACCGACAGAAAGTGAACTTTTAGAAGATTATTTAAAAGTATCAGACTTGATGATTATAGATAAACAATCAAAACTACAAAAAGAACTACATAAATATGGTCTAAAAAGTAAGGAAGAAAATTACATAATTAAAGGAAAGCTTCAGGAAAAAGATGAAGAAATAAAACAACTTAAGAAAACATACGAAACAGACATTTACAAATTGAGAGAAGAAATGAAAAATAAATTTCAAGAAGTATTTATGAAAATAGATTTAGCTAAAGTATGAGAACTAAAAAAACAATGATTAATGGAATATATTTAGAACACTTTTAGAAGTATCATATTTACCTTATAGAGAATTTTTCTATATATTGTAGACATGGAAATCAATTTTCATATCAAAATATGAGTTATTTTTTTAACAATACATAGTCATCGCCTTTTTTTCTAATATGTAATTCTTTAGCAATTTTATCTCCGCTAAATGGACTATAATTTATTTCACAAATAAGCTTGTCAAAATCCAGATTAAGTGTTACTATTCCTATAAATTGATAATCATCATCTTCTTTACTACTTCCTTTTGGGACTACCGTAATGACGATTTTCGTAGGTAAGGCACCATATCCAATATTTTCTATAGTCTTATCGAAAAATTCAGGGGTATCTAATTCTCTAATAATGTATTCATCAAACCTAGAATCTTCTTTGTAAACTTCCTTTAACATGAAGACAAACTTTCCACTTGATTCTTTTTTAATTCTTTCAAGCTTTGACTTGTATCCTACCTCACTACAAATTTTAATTGTATTATTAAGATAATCTATTACTGGCTTTGCCGAATGAGGAGTTTCATAGTTGTCTGCTTCATACTTTACAATGCATATACCTACACCTATATCTACCAATATTGAAGCCAATTCGGCGTTAGTCATAAAACCATCGAGTCTTCTTTCGGGAGAATAAAAAATAGCCAACAAGAATTTTCTAAGGATTTCCTCGTCAAAGACATCGTAAAATTCATTTTGTGGGATTATTTTTGCTAATAGAGTCAAGTCCCTAATACTAGCTCTTGCATTATCTTTGATTCTTTTTCGGCTTAGGGCTGGGTTTGAACCATCCTCTTTGATGCCTAACCATTTACGTTCTAATAATTTCTTTCTAGTGACTTTTTTGAACATTCAACAATACTTATCTTATTTTTTTATCATTAAATGTTCTTAATAAATATATTTGATATAATAGATATGAGAGAAATTATTTCATTCACAATAGATAGAAGCCTTCGAGAAAACATAGATGAATTAAGAGGCGATATACCCCGTTCCAAATACATCCATAGGATTTTAGAAGATAAAATAAAGAATTCGATTACTAAGGAAGAAATTTTATACGAAGCAAATACTAAAAACAATCTTACCAGCCAACATTCCGAGGCTAGAGACAAAGTTTGAATATCAAAGACAAAATCCTTGGTACTACTACTATTCAAGACAATAATGAATTAAAAGGTATTTGTGTAGGTAAAGGATGCAATAATATCGGGACTATCTCAGCTAAAATATTGTTCATAGAAAAAGAAGCGCTATTCTGTGAGTCCTGTAAACAAAGTTTGGAAAAAAGTGGCCTTATTTCAATTGATTTAGGAGGCAGGTAATTTGTCTATACAGAATAATTATTTTAATACATTGGCATATTGGAATGACAGTTTGATGACAATGACAACCCACATAACAATCTAGTAGGGAATTGTATTGGACATATTAGATGTTTTTTTAGAAAGAATGGCAATAATAGTATATGGCGATGAATCGAGGCCGTTTAGTTTTAGAGACTTTTTAAAATTCGAACTCAATGGATTACAATACAAATATACTCATGGAACCATCAGAAACGTATTCTCCATACTTAGAAAGCAAGATAAAATCGAAAAAGCATACAAATCAATCCCTACTTTTTATACACTGAAAGGAGTCAAATTTGGAAAACCAATGACACCTACCCACACGGAGGATAGCTTTAACTACTCACAAAGAAACTTCTTCCACTTTCTTGGAACATTACCAGTCAAAAAGGAAGAGGTTCACGATGTTAATTTAGGATTTAACGCAAAAGCTATCTGGAACGTAGCTTCTAAAAGCAGTTCAAAACTAATAGCAAATAAAGATGGAAAAAATAACAAAGATATTGCGTTAAGAAAAATATTTCATGATAACCTAGAAATAAGTACCTTTATTCATCGAACCAACAACGTATCCATATTTGTAGCTTGTACTGATAATGCAATACCAATAGATTACTATGGTACTCTTAGATTAACGACAGGACTATCAAGGGCGGAAGAGAGGCTTCGTATATTGTTTGACGATTACTTACAATCAAGTTCCAATGAATATCGAATAGGTAATTGGATTCCTCCACACATGGAGTGGATTGTAAAAATGTGGCATTTTAATCGTGATTCTTCCTTCGGGTATGGCGGAGAGAGATTTGAAATGTATTGGAAAGAGGTGCTCGGAGTATTTCGTGTTTACTCAAAAAAAAGCAATAAGATTTGAAATCCAAGAATACCCTCGTGTATCTTTGAGAAATGCTCTTGACTCTGTCCCGACTATTTCTCTCGGAAAGTTTGAACTATTGAGAAACAAATTTCTAGGATAACTTATTCTGAGATGCATTACCTTGTATTAAGAAGATATTGGAATCACAAATTTTTTTCCCTTTTTTTAGAACCCCACAATCGGATATTAAAAGAATTTGTGCGGATATGTGCTAGAGAAGGCGGCCGCTCAATTGATTAAATAGATTTTAGAACAAGTCGATTATGGCTTTATAAATTAGGGTTACTAGTTATTAGTATATATTACCGCTGCTAATAGAAATCATCACATCGCATAATGCCACGATTGAATTTTAATGCAAATTAAATACATTATACATAAATTCATAAATATTACTATCAATCTTAATTATATCATTGAAACAATTTAGGTATCTCTTAGTCGGTACTGCACTAATCATGACATTTATGACAATCCTCGTTGGAAATGTATTTGCATGGACATTAACAATAAATCTGACGGATAAACCTTTTGGAGATGATAAGGCTTGGGTAGAGGTAAGGGGACCAGATGGATATACAGATAACAAATGGTATGATTGGTCATCAGTTAAAACAGGGGCTTCAACAGGTAAGGTCACAATGAATATTCCAGAAAGTGGCGTCCCATCTGGAGAAGAATATGAAGTCTGTGCTTCTAGTGGGGACTTAAGACCTTATGTGGACCCCAATTGCTCAAGGGAATTTCATTCGTCTGGAAATGAAGTAGTTACCAAATCGGTACTATAAACAATTTCATTTCTTTTATTTCTTCTTATCCTTGATTTATTGAAATCTCTAAAGTCGGCTATAAACAAGTAACTGCTATCTAAAATTAAATTAAATATGTTAAACTTTGTTAAGAACACATAAACATTGTTAAGAACACATAATCAATCCACTATCGAGATACGTATATCGAAACTGCTGTGCTTCCCAGAAGGAAAGCTTCTCTTACCTGGGAATGTTTGGTCAGTAATTGAAATATTAGAAATCTTACCAGTCTTAAATCGTCTCCAATTAGGTATACCGCCACTCGAACTAGAGCCACCTATTTGATAACCTAATAGCTCATACAAACCATCTAAAATGCCAAAAACATGAGGTTCGACTATTCTAAGATGTCCATCGTAATGAAATTTTAATATCCTTTTTGTCTTATGGCATTTTCTATTAATTCCATTATTAATATTAGTAATGTCAAAATATCAATTAAGTTTAGTCCAAGGTAACTCAGTTGTTTTTCTTTACAGAGATTTTATTTACATACTTTCCCTTTTGGCTTTAAATTCATCTAATAATCTATCGAAAATTTGTCGAGTTATTTCCGGCATGTGATTTAAATTTCTCTCAATCGCCATTATTAGGCACTCAAGTGATTCTCTGTCTGCAATTTCAAAATTAAAGTTAGTTGAATTAAGCGAATTTGATAAATTTGTTACTCTTATCCCAAGGTTAGGAGTTGATTTTGTATTGTTACATAATTCATTTGCAGTTTTTTCAATAATTTTAGCCCATTTAGAAGTTGTGGAAGGATTCATCCCATCAGTTATTTCCTTTAGTTTTCGTCTAAAGGCATCTAACACACCTGAATTAACTATGAAACTCAAGGTTACTACACTAACAAGATATCAATCTTAACTTAATTAAATATTGAGTATTAGAATAACATAGACAACTATACAAAACAATCCTATGATAAAATGATTTGATTTGAAAGTGGGAAGATGAAGTTTGACTTTGACTGAATGTAAAATTGTTGAGCAAATTGTCTCAATAGTTTACTTTGTCATCATTTATAGTTTATTAATTGATGAATATACAATGAATACAAACAAAATGATGCTTATTAGTATCTCGTTCGTTTTGGCCGCTGTATTACTTTCCTCAGGCAACGCATTAAGCCTCACGTTTGCTCAATCCAACACCCTTACCCAATCAAACGATGGCGGTGAAGACCAAACGAATACTGGCGGTGAAGACCAAACGAATACTGGCGGTGATAACAACAACTCAGAGCAGCAGAATTATGATGATTTCCAGAACTGTCTTGAAGATGAAGCTGGAACGTCAGGATTCGCTACTGAAGAACAGATAAGAGACTGTTTTGCCCCAATTTATATTAGCGGTAGTGACGACGACAACAGTAGTGACGACGATAATTAATTGAAGTAATCATACTGGGAACCACCCGGTTAAATAAAGTCAATTCATTCAAATTTTTTTGAAACTAATGACTATTTTTCGTCAAATGTTGTATTCTAAAGTTGACACTCTTTCCAGTTAATTCCACTAATTCCGGCTATTTTCTCTTCTTCTTTTGTCAATTCTAAAAGCTTGGGAGTAATATCAATTCCAGTTACTTTTGCGCCCATTCTTCGAGCAGTTATTGCAGTATTTCCGTATCCACATGCTATATCCAATATAGAATCAGTAGTTTGTAATTTTACAAGTCTAGTCAAACGAGCAGATACTGGAGGAAAAAATTGGCTTCTGCTTCTATAATCTCCCGCACTCCATATTTCATTGACCTTATATTTTCCACAATTCAATAATGAATTATTCATAGTTTGACAAATATGAATGGTATAATAGGTAGAATTAGTTTTTAATTCAATGGGTAGCAGTTTTACTATCTAGTATATTTTTGAATTAATATTGATTCATCCTTCCTCCGTTATTTAACAATTGATTTCTTGCTTCGTTTAAATCCTTTATTTTCTCCTCTAGATTTTTCTTAACACTTTTCAGTCTAGGTATATCCTTTACCAAACCGAGTGTAGCTATTAAATCATTTTTAGTAGATGGATTTTGAACCATATATTTGATTAATTTTACTAATGTTGGTAAAGCATCTTCATATGCTCCTATAAGAGATACAAGGTAACCTCTATTTTTTAGTCTTAAATAATCATCATAGTATTTGCATATTTCCACTGACGGTCTGTCAAGAGTTATGATTACATCTATAATCGACTTACCTTCTGAAAATAACTTTATAGCTTGAGTTGGTATTGATAGGCGTTTGTTAATTACTATATCTTCGCCCATCATTTTCTTTTTTACCACTGAAATGAAGCTAAAAGATACGTGAGCGGTCTTAGCGATTTCCTGGAAATTCTTGTCATCTTCTAATAATTTCTTTACCAATTCTTCTTTGTCAATAAGGGATTCCATGGTCTAATCCAAATGGTATGGGGTTAGTTTAAAAAGATAATAATCCTACAAAAATTACTAATCGATATCATTGCTACTTATGTTGTTTTTTATGTTGTTTTTACATTCTAACAACATATGAAATTGTACTATCAAACAATTGATTGGGATTTAAAAATTATTATTCAGATTAAATTAAGATTCTGAAAACTGGTTCATAAAGTTATAATAGGGATGCATTATGAAAGGGTAATTAATCAGACGTTTAGGATGAAGACAGTAAGTTAAAGTATAAAGGAATAGCAGAGTATGACCTAAATACGACCTTATATTATAGATAACTACTTTTTTTGTCGAACAGCAATATCCAATTTGATTTTCAAGTAAAAGCATCTAATGCTATTTCAGAATTACTGTACTTGCGTAAAACGATATGGGAAAACGGTAAGAAATATCTGAAAACATATACACAAAAAGACCTTCGTTCCGATTTCTTCATCAATCTTTCTATGTTATTAACAAAAACAATAATAGACATAGACAATTTTGATGTAACCCGTAAAAAATTAAACATACTTATGAATTTGATTCCATCTGGAGAAGCTAACTTTTTGATTCAACTTGATACTATCAATAGAAGATGTTTCATAATTGAGTTAATGTTTAATGTAGATTTTTTTTTAAATTCGCTGATGCTATGTTTACAACCATCAGGCAAACCGAGAGATTATAAATTAATTATAGACGAATTTAATAAATTGATATTAAGGGAGGATAATAAGAGAAACATATTATATGCACCTTATTTAATCAGGAATTCTATCCACAATAACGGCCACCTATTAAGATTAAAAGATGAATTTAGCTTAAATTTAAAGAATAACACTTACAAATTTAAAATTGGTCTCGTAAAATATGCTGGGTGGGATAATCTTATTATATTTATTGAAGAAATGATACCCATTTTGGTAGAAATCATAGAATCAAATGAAATAAAAGAAATCAAATTTATTCCTTCGCCATTTGAAAATGAATCGAATACAGGAGTTTCTATTTTAGACAGCCAAAAAAATTTGCTACAATCATAAAACGTGGGTACTTATTCGAGAGCTTTTCAGGGACAATCGATTACGAAGAGCAGCCAATATGCAAAGTTACTAACAGGGACACATCTCTATAGATTTTGAATATATCAAAATTGATAATAGAATAAAGTGGAAAGAAAAAACCTATGAGCCTATAAAACCCTGAACTAAATGGTTCACTTAGGTATTACTTATAATAATTATTAAAACCTGAAAAATGAAAATAATAATCTAGCTTACGCTAAACATGCAAAACAGTAGGGATAATCACGATAAAAAAGAAATAGTTGAGCTAACTAAATAATCCGCCTATTAAATCTCCAATGGGGTCGTTGTTCCTGTTACTAGCTAGATTACTGGACTGTGAACCAAATCCACTGCCGCTATTCCTATCTTCACACCCAACTTTGTTTTTAAGCGCTAACAGTTGCGGGGCTCCTGCTAGAACGGCTGCTGCGCCTCCACCAAGACAGGCTAACACTCTCTCACCTTCAGGAGTTAATGTATATCCACCATTTGTTGTTAATTCACTACAGGGTTGAGATATCAATATGTCTACGACAGGGTTTTTGCATAATTTTAACCAGTTGACTCTCGGCTCGTTTGCGGATTGAGCTAAAACTGCGGTAGAGACGTTGCCCAGTATTATTAACCCAAATACGAACAGAAAAGATATCATTAGATTTTTCTTTTTGTCGTGTAATAATTTGGAAGTTTCCAACGATTGATAATATGAATGCTATTATATATATTTCTAGGTTTTGGGCTTTATTATCAATTACATCCATATTACTTAAAAAGATAAATAGCTACTGATGTTAGATACTTTGATGAAAATAATTCATATTAGAAATTATCAAACAATCAATCACTCTATAAGCAAGACGTTGTTAGTTGTGTTACTACCGCTTCTCCTTGTGAGCACCGCTGGAGCTGTGTCTACAGTTAATGGGAGCAATGAAGATAGTGTAAGTTGTTATGATAGGGGAGTTGTTGATGGGGAAGACCACCCCTTTAACCAAGGAACTTATGATAAATGTGGCAATGAATATTATCAAGGATTCATTAAAGGTTGTATGTCTGTAGAAGGCAATGACAGAGACGTCTGTGAAAGTACTACGGATGCCTAATCTTTTATCTTTCGATTCTCAATAATCGATTTTTTAATAAAATAATCTTGATGAAATTAGTGAAAACAGAATAATAACCTAGTGGAATATCAAAGATTTATTAACTGACATTCATCAAACATGAGCGGTCTTTGCTATTTCCTGAAAATTCTTGCCATCTTCCAATAATTTCATTACCAATTCTTCTTTGTCACTAAGAGAGTCTATGGTCATAATCCGAATAATAAGAGGTTAGTTTAAAAAGATATGAGACTACTACCAAAAATTACTAATTGATACCATTACTACTTATGTTGTTTTTTGTGTCATTTTTACTTGTGAGTAACATATGAAAAAGATATTATCTAATGATTGATTATCGATTCATTTAGTCAACCAAACTAATGATAAAATCACAAGGCGAGGCCGTAGACTATATTATGAGGTGTCATTTCTGAATTAACTTACCATTATAGAAGTATGGTGGTCTGCTATCGATTGACGGACCCGAATCAATTTCCAATTAGGTTTACCCATTTAAATTCTTCCCTGCCAAATATACGTCTTAATACTTAGATTCAAAAAATGGAGAGTTGATATAAAGTCTACTGAAATTCACATAAATATAAGGATAAATATTCTAAAGAATAGAAATTTGTCCCCAGAAGGAAAGTCAAACCTATCGAAGGAATTTACCACAGAAGATTCAAAAATAGATGACACTAAACAAATTCCTTTAGGCGATAAATCATGTATGATTGTATATTCTGACCCAAAACACGTACCATATATTAACGAAGTACTTTCTAGGACAGAACTTCTCCTATCTGAATTTGGCTTCATTCCCAAACGTCTGGGTAAAGAGATTTTGAGCGGCGAAGATTACCTTAAAACAGTATTAGATATGATTACGAAGTGCGACATTGCTGTAATAATACTGGATGGACTTCGTCCTAATGTAATATTTGAATTTGGAATATTGAGAGCGCATAATAAGGCAATAATTATAACTAAATCTCAGAATGCGAAAATTGCAATCAAATCATATTATAGCGATTATAAGGATTCAGGTTTGCAGTCGAAATATTTTAAGGAAAAATTGAAGGAACCCTCCATAAACATTAATCACCATATTTCTGATTTTGCCGGGAAACATGTGCCATCATTTGATATAGATGATAATGACCCGGAAAGTGATAAGTGTCTTGAAAAAATCTTAAAAAAAGAAATTAAAATCAAGGGTGAAAAGTTGAAAAATGATGTTCTGATTACGGTTACTAATAAAACTGACAATAAATCGAAAGACATTCTTCAAGATTTCATTTCTATTATAGAATACGATATTGGAATTAGAGATTTTTCATGTGATTATGTCAAACAACTTGATAACAAGATAGTTAGTAATTCAGAGCAAAATAATACAGAATTGCCATTTTTGGTTTACAAATATCTAGGATTTTCTTTTTTGAAATGTGCCAATGCTAACATAAAGACTGTATCCGAATATGTTATATTCCTGTCACTTGCGATTGATAGATATAAAAAAGGTTTGTCTATTAGTAACCAAACTTTTGACAAGTTCGAAATATCGAATTTCAATTACTTTTTAGGCCTCTGTTACAGGGATTTGAGTCAATTTGAGCACAGGGAAGAGAATTTGGAATTAGCAATCAAATTTTTTGAGGAAGCCAGCATTAATTATAAAGAAGATAATCTAATTTTTGAGCATTCTATCGTGTTAAACAACCTAGGCATGGTGAATCAAGATTTATTTCATTTTACTAAAGACAAGAATTATTTAATTAGAGCTCAGAAGTGTTACACCGAGTCCCTGATATTTTTTAACCAAAAATCCTATCGTCTACATTACGGCATATTAAATTTTAATTTAGGAAATGTGCTATACTCAAAATCTTTACTAGAAGTAAAGGATACGTGGATGTTTGAGAATATTTGCAATGACGCACTTGCTGTCTATAGAGAAGCAATAGCCAATTCATTTGGAAATACCTTAATGCTCGCATCATCACATCTAAACGCGGGTACAATTTTTTACAACCTTCAATTAATAATCGGACCCAGTAAAAATCAAGATAACTTTTGGGTTTCAGCAGTTAATGAATTCAAGCATGTATTAGAGATTTTAGATTCAGATAAAGATAATTTAACATTTGGTAAAGCCAATTTTAATTTAGGAGTGATATATAATTATTTATATATAGTCAAAGTTAAAAAAGAATATCGTACTGCTTCAATTTCGTATTTTGAAAGCGCATTGCAAAATTATGAGATAAATAATATTCGAAAATCAATAATAGAAACACTCAATTATTTGGGTTCATTGTATTTACCTCTGCAAGATATACCAACAAAGAATTATGATATATCAGATTGTAATTATGCTCTGAAAGCCTTGGATAAGGCTCTAGTACTAACCAAAGCAGAGGATAAGAATGAGCAAATAACAATATATTATGATATTGGAATTACATATGAAGCCATTTTTCTACTCGATTTAGATGACAAAGATATTGCACGTAGGAAAGCTATAGAAAAATACCAAAAAGTTTTAGATAAATATGAAGAAAGCTCAACCATACACATTGATTTCATAGATAAGATATATCAGTCATCGAAAGATAGTATCAAAAAATTAGAAAAACAAACACCATAATAAATTCAATCTAGATGGAGTTTAGATACTTAATCAACGTAAAATGAAAACATTCAACGCTTTTTTAAATAAGCATATGGTTTTCATTAGAACCCACTGTCAAGGACCGATATCGTCCTGAAGCCCACCGGGCCCGTATTAAATTTGACCATATTTTTGGATTCAATTTATTCTTAGGATTAATGTTGGATCATCAAATATAATTATCAAAACCATAAGTTCGTATTGACTTACAACCTGGTAAATTCAGGCATCAAAATAATCATAATTCATTCAGTATGAAATTTTTTGTACACTTTTTAAAAAAATTAAGATTTATTAAGAATAATTTCAAATATAATATCAATTATATGTGATATGATATTATTTTATAGAATGTAGATGTATCCCCGTAATTATTCAAATACGATCAAATAAAATGAATTAGATAGATTTATTAAGAAATTAGGCCCCCCTAATCCCATGAGGTAAATGAAGGTATTTGGGTATTACTCTATTCATACTAGTACTCTCAAGACTTGTTTCCTCCTAATTTCATTTTTCTTGTTGGTGATTATCCATTATAGCGATTCTTATGTTCTGGAGATGGAAAAAACATACCAGATGATAAATTATGATTCTTTAATGACTATTTTCCCATTTTTTCAAGTATATGGTCAGTCAAATTATCAAACTACATTGGATGGTGAAGCTTTAAAAGCTGAAACATCAAGATTACTTACTTCTCAAGAGGGTATATCTTATTCAAACAATAACACAAACGCACAACAACAGATCGATTTACATAACTTACGAGACACTAAAACGAGTTTGGACCAATTTCTTACTCTATACTCAGAGAACCAATTTTCATCAGAGGTAAGTCTAATAGAATCAATTCAAACAAAAACACATGACAATCTCATTGTACCGCTAAGGACCATTAATCCAGATATTAGTTTGTCTTTAAATACTAAATTAGATGAGCTAGCTAACTTTGTAGAACTTCAAAACCAATATGATGAAATATCGATCAAAGTTGAAGAAATTAAAAACCTATTGAATGAGTATGAATTTACCGAATCTAGCAACAATAATTCTGTCGCTCCATTTATCGCATTTGCATCATCTTTTTCAATTATTTTTAGAGAAGGATTAGAAGCCGCTTTAATCTTAGGTGCCATTGTTACTTACTTAGAAGCCTCTCGAAACGAAAAATTCATAAAATATGTATATATTGGTTTGATGCTCGCGATTGGCGTAGCTCTTTTCATATGGTTTTTGTTAGATCATATGCTACAATCTTCAGGTATAGATAAAGATTTGTTGAAAGGAATTGTAGGTATTTCAGCGGTTGCTGTTCTATTTTGGGTTTGTTTCTGGCTCCTAAATAAAATAGAATCAAAGAAATGGGTTGAATTTATAAAGTCAAGAGTAGGTAAGGCTACAACCACTGGGAGTGTAATGGCATTTATCTTGATTTCGTTTTTTACTGTTTTTAGAGAGGGTATAGAGACCGTTATTTTTTATCAATCCTTATTTAGTTTCACCGCGTATATTGATATCTATATAATATCTGGTTTTCTTCTAGGTATGGTAGTAGTACTTACTATTGGAATATTAATTAAAAAAATTATGAGAAAACTCCCATTAAGAGCTATTTTTGGATTAACTATGGGAATTGGAGCCCTTATGTCAGTAGCTTTTATAGGAAACGCGATACGATCTTTTCAGGAAGCTGGATATATACCAACTACAGCGTTGGTGGATACAATTCCTATACTTGATAGCAATATAGCAGCAATGACTGGTATACATCCCACATTGGAAAGTTTATTAGGGCAAATTGTACTTGGGGGCATCTATTTGCTAGGCTTAACTTATATGGTTTTAGTCAAATCAAAGGAAAAGAAGATGAACGGTTCCAGACTGCAAAACAATAAATAAATCTGTTAATAGATAGGAAAATAAACTTGCAGAATACAAGATAATTTACTAAAACTGTATTATTTGTCTTTCTTTATCATTATCTAACTCATGGAATTTGAATTTTGATGACTAGTAAAAATAAACTATATCTCCTTTGATGAAATTGTTATGGAATAAATTAAGGATACTAAGAATAAACAAAAAAATAAGAGTTGTAATATGTTTAACTTGTAAAAATATGTCATAAGCAAAACCCTTTGATAAAGTACAACAATTTCGAATCGCTAGTACAAATTAATCTTGGACAGATGAAATAAAATCGACTATGAATTTGATTAACATATTAAGAAAGGAAATAAATCTTTAGCCAAGACTTTTGTTAGCTTAATACCCATATATATATAAAATCTAACATTCAGATAACCTAACTTACACTGCAGTTTTTAGCCCTGTTAAAAACTATTTTTTGGAATATTTGAGCTAAAACAGATGATGATTTTTACTAAAAAAACTATCAGGTGAAAAATAGTATAATAAGTTTGATCTAGATCCCAGGACTCCAAAATAAGACATACATGAAATTATTGGTGTCACAACATAACTTATTTGTTCAATAGTTTATAGCTTAGGAATGTGAAATATATGCATGCTAGCAAGATTGACGCTTTTGAATTTATTCAGATAAATCATGGTCTATGACATAAAGACTAGATGGGAGTAGTCATAAACTAATTTGCAGCGAGTCACGAATAACATTCCATTATTGTATTATGTGAGCATACAAATCTATCGTTTGTATGCCAAACAGTAGATAGATATACGGTTAATATTTATGATTCTTATGGATCTAAAAAGTACTGTCAGTATCGCAAAGATAGGAACAAACTCTTTACGTGCGACCATACCACAAGGAATAGTATCTTACCTTAACATTCAAGCAGGGGATAAACTATATTGGAGAATGATCGAAAAATCTGGAAATAGAGGAGTGCTGGTTTTCAAAAAGAAAGGAGATAGTACTAAACAATTAGAGAAAGCATTCAGCTTTAAACACCTATCTATAGAGTAACAACAATATTCAAATAAGGTTTAACCTAATGTAATTCTGCTAAAATTGGTTAACCATAGTTCTTTTTTACTGATAGATCAAACGTCAATTTTAGTAAAGTTTATATTATGTTTTTTTATCTGTCTTGAAAACATGCTGACAAAAATTCGTCTCTTGTTTATAGTAACATGTTACAGCTTAATTTACTTTACCCTAACTAGTATATCTTCTGTTGATGCACAAAACGCACGATGGGAACAGGGACAACCCATGCCAACTAACAGAACAGAGATTGTTTCTGAGAAAATAGGAGATAAAATTTACGTAATGGGTGGTGCGGATTATTTAAAAAATGGAATAATGAATGTTGTTGAAATCTATGATCCTATTAATAATACATGGACACAGTCAACTCCGTTGCCTATTTCAATAGACCATACTGCTGCCGTTTCATACGAAGGTAAATTATTCCTTGTTGGAGGATTTTTGGAGGATAAGAATCCTACCGATAAATTGTGGATTTATGATCCAACTAGCGATACATGGACGGAAGGTGCACCTCTTTCCTCCCCAAGAGGGGCTCTCACCGCCGAAGTTATAAATGGGACAATCTATGCAGTTGGAGGTGTGAATTCAACACATGATCCTGTTACCACTAATGAAGCTTATGATATTAAAACCAACACCTGGTCGTTTAGAGAACCATTATCTAAACCAAAACATCATGTCGCTTCGGCGGTGGTTGGCGACAGCATGTATGTACTTGGTGGTCGCCTATTAGGAAATGGCGAACCTTCTGAAATTAATGAATCATTGACCAACATGGATGATAATGCTAGATATGATCCTAAAACGGACACGTGGGTTGAATTAGAACCCATGCAAATTAGGAGAAGCGGATTTACTGCTTCTGAAATGAATGGTCAAATATACGTTTTTGGTGGCCAAATTCCAGAGGGAGCAACAGATAAAGTGGAAACGTACGATCCTGTAACCAATTCATGGTCTTCGTTACCTGAAATGGAATTTAATAGGTCTGGTGCCACTTCGATTAATCACGAAGATCAAATATATGTTTTCGGCGGACAGCGCGAAGGTTTACATGCATTAAACGTCAACGAAATATTAAGCATGAATTCAAACAATTACGGAACCAGTTAGGAGTAATATCTATATTGACCACATTTTTTTACCTACATAGACAATTAAGATAACTTCGCCATTTACCGAGCTTGTTGTAAGCCCTCTGATTTCTAAGTAGCCATATATTTACGAGCAGACATGCATATAAAAAGATAATACTATTTTAGGAAGGAGTATCTAATGAATATCATTAGCATAATTATTTGAATACTTCCTGATAAAACCAATCATTCCTATAATTGCTCCAATAGACAGTGTTATACTATAGATCGCTGCCATACTAATTCCATAACTATCCCATAGTACTCCAAACATTATATTGCTTGCAAAAAAACAAACTCCTGTTACTAAGCTGTAAAGCCCATAAGCTGTTCCTCTTAATTCTGTTGACACAAATCTTGGAATTATTGCCCTTTGAACGGTTTCAGAAATACCCACATATAAACCAAATATCAAAGCCAACATATATGCGAAATATGCACTGTCATATGATACTACCATGAGTATCGAAGATATAGCAAAAATACCATAACTTATCAAAATAACCTTTTCTTTTCCTATTTTATCTGCCAAGATACCTGCTGGAATTCCGATTATGGTGTGAGCTACGTTGATTGTTACATATACCATTGGAATAAAACTTTGATCTACTCCTAACTCGGATGCTCTTAAAAGAATAAATGAAAAATTAAATGCCCCAAGACTAAATATTCCTGTAATAATTGTAAGTATGACAAATGGTTTGTTCTCTTCTAATAAACCTCGTATATTTCCAAAGATAGTCGTTGATGATGAAAGTTTCTTTATAGCCACTTCTTTTACAAAGAAAATCAGAATTATAACCGCAATAGCCCCTGGGATAAGAGATAAAAGAAAAACCGCCTTAATATCCGTTATTTGTAATATTGCAAATGCTACAAGAGGTCCAACAATGGCTCCTACTTGATCAATTGTTCTATGAATTCCAAAGGCTTTTCCAGAGATTGATTCAGACACGGAGTCTGCTATCAAGGCATCACGTGGAGCGGTTCTTACTCCTTTACCTACTCTATCCATAGCTCGAACAATAAACGCGTCATACCAGCTACTGGCAACTACAAAAAATGGTTTACTAATGGTTGATAATCCATACCCTATTATTACAAAAATTTTTCTTTTTCTAACCTTATCAGATAAAGAACCTGATATCATTCTAAATACATAACTAGTTAGTTCTGATGAACCTTCTATTGCTCCTAAAATAGTTCTAGATACTCCCAGATTGTTAATCAAGTAGGTTGGCAATACTCCTAGAATCATCTCGGTAGAAAAATCTGTAAAGAAGCTGACTAAACCCAAGTACAAAACATTCCGAAGTCCCCTGGGTTTATCGTCCTCCATGGATTTATCTTTGGAAGTCATCTTCTAAACGAGCTTCTCCAATTACTAAATGCTCTTCAAGTGATAAATATATCTTGATAATATTAAATCCAATTCCAAAAAAAGATAGATTCGAAATAGTCGAAAACTGGTCATGAGATCAACAAGTTGTTATCTTACATTTTTGTTAGTATTTTGTTTATATTGTAATAGTTCCTATGTACCTCATGGATTCGAAGCCCACCGGGCCGTTTTACAATTACAGTAACATTCTATAATAAGCTTGACAAGGATGATTTTTCCTTGAATTTGGTTTTTATTCATTTAGAGTTTTAGTGGGCGTCCCAAATTATCAGTTTTATTATTGCCTTTATTCTTTGAAGGGAAGTACTTATTTGAGGCTGGGTCATTATTCTTTTCATTTCCTAACAAATAAAGCTAGTCTAATGGAGTATAATGTGTTAGTGAAACAAAGATACTACCAAAAAGACTAGCAACATATAGTTCATCATCCATTCTAATTAGCATTTTATATC
>JBGTFK010000056.1:0-1676 GCA_041747305.1 Candidatus Nitrosocosmicus sp. | reverse complement strand
TGCAAGAACTAATGCAGTCCTTCTATCTTTTATCTTTTATAACTTGGTTAACATATCATGTAGTATATAGTACATAATCGGGTGATTGGATTGTGATTTTTATTATCGGTAGGAAAATTTTGTATTTCTTGAGAAAAGTTAACCTGTGTCACTTGAGACACATTCATTTAATTAATTTCCCTTAATACTTCTATATACGATTCCATTTAAATAAAAATCAAACGGTCAATAACATGTTTAACCTCATTTGCAAGACAAATATCGTTTGATTTTTATTCTTGTATCCTTTAAAATAATTTAGAGAAATTACGATATATTCACACATCTTTTCATAAAGATGTTTGGACATTACGCAAGAGATCTATTGTAGTCTGATTTGTTTTAGAACCTTTTTCACCTGGTGGAATTAATCCGTATTTATTAAATCAGCCATTTTTTCATACTACGAAGAACCCTGAAGTGATGTACATTATTTCAGTTTCTTTGACGTAGTGCATTCAAAGCCGAATCTGCAAAGTTTTTTATAAATGAGAATAAAATAAAAAAATAAGATTTAAAGTTGTAGAATCAAATAGAATCTAATGTTTTAGAATTTAAAAAGTCAAGATAAATAATTTATCCATAGTTTTTAAAAAATAAATTTCAACAATGTATCGAGATGGTTGCACGATACAAGAGAAATAGGTATGTGAAATTAGAATCCTATTAACCATATATAATTTGTTAAATAATACATTGTATATGTCATCTGAAAATGAAAATGAAATCCATTGGAATGAAGTTGTAGGAAAAGAAGCACTCGGAGAGAATGGCTTAGACCTTGGTACGATCAAAGAAATATCAGATGACTATATCGTTACTGATGTAGGTATGCTTAATAAGAAAATATACCACCTACCAAAGACATCTGTAAAATACTTTAATGGAGTTTTCCTAAACTTCTCAATAAATGAGTCAGATCTTCTAACTTATGAACAAAAAATTAAAGGCAGTGCCTTTAATGATAATTCTTTCTCCGGATCACCGGATATGCAGGAAAAAGAAGAAATGTCAATTCCGTTGATCAGTGAAGAACTACAAGTAATCAAGAACATTACTGAAGATAATATAAAAATTGTAAAAGAACCTATAAAGGAAACGAAAACTGTGAAAATTGAGTTAATGCATGAAAAAGTAACAATTGAAAAAAGAGATGTCAGCAGGAATGACGACACCTTTGACAAAGGAGCTAGTATTATTTCAAATAATAGTGAGACATCTAATCAAGGACCTCACAAGCAATCGGCTAGCAAACCATCAATGTACTCAAAGACAGAATTTTCAATTCCGATTAAAAAAGAAGAGCCAGTAATTACAAAAAAATCATTTGTTAGAGAGGAAGTAATAATAAAGAAAAATCCAATAACTGAAACTAAAACAATAACTGAACAAATAACAAAAGAAGAAACGAATGAAGAAGTTAAGTATGACAAATAAGTGATAGAAAAAACTAAAGGTAGAATATCCCTGTAGCATCAATTATTATTTTGTGTTACTCTACCTCTTTTCCTGTAATTTCGAATAAATAGCGATAACCATTCCTTGTTCCGAGATATTTATAATCCTCTAGATTCTCTATTATGTCGCCATCCATAATCCATTGAAAAGTTCTTTTTTCTTTTTCACTTATAGAATCA
>JBGTFK010000055.1:0-11990 GCA_041747305.1 Candidatus Nitrosocosmicus sp. | reverse complement strand
CTTTAATCTCATCCCATAATTCATCAGGAATCTTAAGTATGACGGGAAGTTCTTTATTACTCTCCTGAAGGATACAGGTCATACCATAGTAAGAAAATCAACAAGCTATAATCCTATCGAATTTTGGGATAGGCTCTTAATCAATATTTTTACAATATGGTTCCGGTTTATCCATAAAAAGTACGTATATATCTTTTTATCATTGATTTTAGAATCCCCTTTAAAACACCGATATCGTCCTGAAGCCCCACGGATGAGAATTGTTACTAATAACGGTATATTTAAAGCATATTTTCCTGTAACCTATGTATTGGGCTTGAAAATTATGTTAATAGTTTAAAGGATCGTATTTAAGAACTATGAATGAGTCCTCTTATTTTCTCTTTCATTTCAGCAGTCATGTCCTCTTCACTCATATTATGATCTTTTTTGACATGCTCTATTCCATTCTTCAATACTTCATCAGTTTCACCTTTAACTATGTGGTCGCAATCAAATCCTGCTTCTCTACAGTTTATTGTTTTCATTATTTGATAATTAAAAAACTACCTTATAACCTCTAATAGAAATAGTTCTTTTCCCTTAGAGCAAAAAAATTATTGCAATTCATAGATCTACCTACCTCGATAATACTATAGGTGCAGATGAATTGTATATAGAGCAGAAAGATCAATTTCGACACATAATAGTAGATGATTAATGTATATAATACCTGTCAAACTTATTATCTAGATTATCTATTAATTGGATACACAAAATTAGATGGATAATGACTGACCCTAACGCTAAGAAACTGTTTTGGTTCTTATTTGCAGGGTCAAGGGGTGGCATGAATAGAATATCCATAATAGAATTGCTAATCGAGCAACCATATAATATTAACCAATTATCCGATATCATAAAAATTGACTATAAGGCCATACAGCATCATATACACGTACTGGAAAAAAATAATTTAATTACAAAGGAAGGTGAAAAATATGGTATTTTGTATTTTATATCAAATTATTTAGAAGTAAACATGGAAGCATTTAGAGAAGTAATAGACAAAATTCAAAAATCAAAAAAGAAATAAAACCTAAGTTTTGGATATGGAACAGATATGGAAATAAGTAAATAAATGCTTACTTTGAAATTACATACGATATAGTTAAAATGGATGTTTGGATGGGGACAATCAACGCACTTATTAATATAGTAAATTTGGGATTGCTAGGTGCTTTGATATTTACATTTGCTAAAATATATCGAACCAGCAGAGCCAACTTTACCTTAGGTTTGATCTTTTTTTGTAGCTTGCTTATGATAAACAGCATCATTTCTGTTTATTCTTATATTACCATGTCAATGTTATTTTCGGACCTTCTTGTACCATATCTATTGGCCATTTCCATTGCTGAGATGGCGGGCTTGGCCGTATTCCTCAAGATTACTCTGGAATAATATCTAAATCCAACGTTCAACCATTTCCTTGTTGTTACCGATGCTTATCTTTTCTAAAAAAAGTAATCATCATATATCGATTATTGGTTATCTAAATAAAATCGATATTCTTGTTATCAAATTTAACATTTGGAATAGATCTGGAATAGATCTGGAAATAACTATTAATGCATTTTTGTGACTATCGTTTCTATGGATAAAAACTTTTTGGCTTGTATTATTGCATTAACATTTGTAATTGCGGCTACAAAAATACAGATTGTAAAGAAAGAAGAGTTGGTGACGCTAGATTGGCTATAGAAAGTAGTATTTTAATTTCAGCTCTTGCAGGTCTTGGTTCATTTCTATCACCATGTATTTTGCCAATTATACCTGGATTTTTGTCTTATCTATCTAGTTCATCAATAAGAGAGGCAACAGATGATGATGATATTGATGCCGCAAATAAAGTTCAGGGTAATAACATAGAAAACAAAAATCCAAACGGTAGTACTAATCAAGTAATTTTTGTTTTAAAAAAGGCTCGTGTGAATATTTTTATTAACACTATTTATTTTGTATTAGGATTTTCTCTGGTTTTTTCGGTATTAGGAGTAATACTAAATACCGTTTTAGCCACATCTATTGGAACTGATTTTCAGCAATATCTATCGTATATAGGCGGAATCATTATTGCAGCCTTTGGAGTTCATCTTGTTCTTTCTCTTAAAATAACTCGATTAAATATTGAAAAAAAATTTACCAAAATTCCCAAGTTCAAAACTAGCTATATAACATCATTTGTATTTGGACTTGCGTTTGCAGCAGGCTGGACTCCCTGTGTTGGGCCTATATTAGGAAGCACCTTTACCTTGGCAGCTGCAAATCCAGGTACTGCATATAATCTGTTACTCGCATATTCACTAGGATTAGGAATTCCTTTTCTAATAACTGGAGCCTTTTTTTCTCAGGCAACTGGAATAATCAAGAAGATTACGAGACATCTAAAGTATTTTAATCTGATTATGGCAAGCATATTGATAGTTGTCGGGATACTGATTTTCTTTAATCAATTATCATTACTTGTCAACATTCCATTTATCGGACAGATAATTGGAAGTAGAGGAGGAGGTTAATAACATCTTGAGTCAAAGTAAAAGTAAAAGTTCCTTAAATCGAGATAACGTAAATGCTATTTTGACAGCAGTCGCTGTCATTTCACTAATAGTTGGGTTTGGAATCTATTTTAATTTTTATAGTAACCCGTCTGAGATCTATATACAACAAAAACAGCTAGAAGAATCTATTGATCAATCATCAAGCCAAAATGGAAACTTTGTAACAATAAAGTTAAACAAGACAGCTTTTACCGAGATTGACAAAAGTAATTTTCCACCTGCTCCTGAACTACAAGGGATCGCCTCCTACATTAATACCGAAAACGGCGAGCCCATAAAACTTGCAGATCTAAAAGGAAACGTGGTTCTTTTTGACTTCTGGACCTACACATGTATAAATTGTATTAGAACCATTCCTTATCTTAACGAATGGTATGATAGATATGCAGATCAAGGATTTGTAATTTTGGGTGTGCATTCGCCAGAATTTGAATTTGAGAAAAACATTCAAAACGTTCGGGATGCAGTAAAGGAGTTTGGAATTAAATATCCTGTGGTTCTTGACAGTGATCACAAAACGTGGAATGCTTACAATAACAACTATTGGCCAAGACACTACTTGATAGATTCCCAAGGATACATTCGAGATGACCATATCGGAGAAGGTGGATATAATGAAACCGAAAAGACAATACAAACCCTTCTTGCAGAAAAAGCCTCTTTGGATAACAGAACTGAGATTACCTTTGACCTTGACAAAGGCAAGTCGACCAACTCATCCTCACTATCATCATCACAGAGTCTTCAATATGTAGACTTTGGCCAAAATATTTCACCCGAAATATACCTTGGGTATCAAAATGCAAGATCCCCATTAGGAAACAGTGAGGGATTCCAACCAGATAAGAATGTAAATTATAAGCTAGATGCAAACACTAGTAGCAGCAATACATCGTTTGTACCAAACTTGGTATATTTGAATGGAATTTGGAAAAATAACAATGATAATATAGAGTTAGTTAGTGACAAAGGCAAAATCATTCTTACATATTACGCCAAGTCGATTAACCTTGTTGCTTCAGGTAATGGGCAAGAAGCTACAGCACACGGGCTTGATAACAATAGAAACGTTAGTAGTAACAGCAGTGGCATCGGCGAAGGAGGCGAAAACAATATCAACAACAACATCATTGATCCGGAAGGAGAGAACCTAAGCAATACTAACAATGCTCTTGATCTAGACAAGAACGGGAGTGTAATAGTAGACAAGCAACGATTGTATAATATCGGTCTTTACGATGACTACCAGCCAAGGTCTGTAATGATTGACATAGAAGGGAGTGGATTCAAACTCTATACATTTACCTTTGGCTAAAACATCCATTATTTTCAAAATTGATATATGTGTATATATCAAAAACTTTTTGATTCTCTTTTGAAACCTTGTATTTGTACGTTGTAAATTGTTGTATTTTACGTTAGAAGGGAGAGGTTGCCAAGCCGTCACATATGGATCAGATTTGGATATAATGTGGAAAATCGCTTATAATCCTTAATCTGAATTTACTTCTTATGAAAGATACAAGACACAAAAACCTTTATAAAAAAATCACTTATCTGACTGTTGCCATAATTGCTGCTGTGGTAACAGTGTATCTTGCCTCGCCATTGTTCATATCCACAGAAATAAATGAACCCTTTCCTCCAAATTCTGCTGCTTTGATCTCTTTTGTGAATTTTAGCATGATGACCGAAAATGAGAGGGCTGAAGTTGCAGAAAATATGAGTGCTTCTCAGAAAAATGAATTGATGATTCAATATGCCAATTTAGATAGTAATACCACTAACATCATTTATGAATCTATGAATGAAACTGTAAATTTTTCTAAACCAAATAATTCGCTAATATCAGCCTCGTTTATAGGCGTTAACGATGGAATTCACAATGCTGAAGGGACAGCAAAAATAGTCCCACTTCAGCTGGTCGATTCAAGTATCCTTAGATTAGAAAATCTAAAGGTAACAAACGGACCAGATCTGTATGTCTATTTATCAACAGATCAGAGTGCATCTGATTTTGTCAACCTTGGGAAACTAAAAGCTAATAATGGAAATCAAAATTATGAAATCCCTACTGGTACTGACTTGTCAAAGTATGATACCGTATTGATATGGTGCAAGGCATTTTCAGTTCTATTTGGTAGTGTCGAGCTCAAACCTCAACAATTATAAATAGAATGTTAAAAAAGAATCTAGTCGATTCAATTCTTATTAACAATAGTAACAATATCTAAAATTTTTATTATTCTCAATTTTTTATATTATTGCATTAAAGGAAAGATGCTTTTTGATACTCATTGCTATAACAGGAAATTAGTTTTAATATACGAATAATACGACCCATTAAGTAATCTGGAATAGATTTGGAATGGATCTGGAATAACGCTTATAATCCAAGTAATTCAAACCTACTTTTGATAATAATATGTCAAAAACAAAAATATTAGCAAAAAGTTTTGAGTCTCCCGACGAAGTGAGAACCTTTGAAAAGGGAAAGGTAGAGATTGTAAATCTAGGAAACGTAATCATCGGTAGAGCGACACTCGAACTAGGCTGGAGTTGGGAAAAATGCGTAAAACCACTAGTCAAAACAAATAGTTGCCAAGCTCCACATACTTCAGTCATAATCTCTGGAAGGATGAAGGTCAGAATGGACGACGGAACAGAAATTGAAGGGGGACCAGGAGATACTGCCGTAATACCGCCAGGACATGATGCATGGGTAGTAGGAGATGAGCCATGTGTTTCAATTGACTTTACTGGTATGGGAGACTATGCAAAAAAACCAGAGTAATAAACATTTCCGGTTGTAATAACTAAACCAAGAAAACGTTTGGTTTTCTTATACGATTTCTAAGATCTACTTCCATTTTTAATGGTCAGTTTACCACATTGACTGCTGGCCAAAACTAATAGTCATGAAATTGAACTGGTTTATCAATTCTTTAGTCACTTTACTTTTTTTTATCTAAAAATTTATCTAATTTGAATAAAAAAAATAAAGAATTAAAAATTCAACTAGTTTTTATGACTTTTCTAAAATGCTCTAGATTTTTTGCCATTTCTTCTTCAAACGACTCTTTTGTATAGCCGTGAACTTCTATACCATGTTTCTTTGCATTTTCAATCAGCTCACCTTCTGTTTCACATACATTGTATGGGTACACACAGGGTCTCCAGCATCCTTACAATTAAGGCTGAGTGTCATACTCAGGAAGTGTTTTACCTCAAAATAAGGATATCTTTCAAATTCCTTCTTTTGATGGAAAATAAAGACAAATCAACCTTCTGAATTTGAACAACTTGAAACCCACATTTGCAATAGAACCCTGCTACTCCAGGGAACTTAATTCCCATGGATGAGGATTAGTACAGTTAAATGGTATCAAAGTAAAATTGGCAGTAAGATCTTTGAGGAGGCTTTTCTACCTTCGCGATGTATTCTAACCTTCATTGCTCTTTTTTACATACTCCTATTTTTCCTCTTATTTAATAAGGATCCATTGTTTATGTCTACAGAAAATAAGTAGCAATTTAATAATTATAATCATGGTAATTATTACAATACCGAATATTAGTAGGATTCATTAATCTTCGTTAAATCAAATTTATAACACATTTTAAATTTTAATAAGTACATAATTAGATTAGCAGTTTCCCTACCTAATGGGTTCGAAGGTCACCGGGCCTGTAATTCATATAGGTAAAATAAGTCTTTCATAAATTAGTGGGGAAGGCAGTATTACTCATTTTCGAACCAAGTCAAATACAGCTATAGTAAATCTATCTATTTGGCTTTTTATTGTCTTTATTTAAAATTTCCTTATCGTATGAAAATATCCATTTTTTTTCCAAAACACAAACAACGATATTATAGCTATAGCTAACATTACTATTACCAAAAAACCAATATACCTGGGTAATTCATCTAGGTTATTTAAATCGAAGCCCTCTAAACTTAACACACCTATCAAAAGTGAAAGCGGTAATACGATAGCAGAAAAAATTGTCAACACACGCATTGTCTCGTTCATTTGCAAAGAAATACTGGCAGAAATAGTTCTCTTGTAGAGTTTATTGTATCCTGATAGGATTGAATCATCTCTATGAGCTGGTTAATATTATCGTATACAATCTGGAGATATTTTATATCATCTTTGTCTTTTTCCATATTAGTGTGATAGCTTATAACGTTTCTGGCATCCCAGAAATATCGTCGAAGGATTATGACCTGTCTTGATAATGTATCCAAATAGGTGAGCACTCGCTTGGATGGTCTATATTGTGCATCTTTTTCAATATCAACTACTTCGAGCTCTATTGCAGTCAAAAGCTGTTCGTAATCTTCTATTATCCTGGAAATTATACTATAGTAAAGGGCATCTATTGAAGATTCCAAAATGGTTTTTCTGTCTGTGAGAATTATTTTTACTTTCGTTATCAAGTCTATTTTACTTGAATGAATAGTTATCAGCCATGTATCTCCTATATAAAAGTACAATGGAGTAGATTCAAGACGTTGTAGATTGTTAAATTTCAAGTCAAGCAAAATTATAAATTTACTATTGCCGTCTGTTTCTTTTACCAAAGGTTTTTTTGATTTTTGTCTAATCTTTTCTAGTGCTTTCTTATTTAGAGAAAACTGATTTTCTAAATTTGTAATTTCTTTATCTATGGGATCTGAAATGTCAATCCAAAGATTATGGTTTTCTTTTACATCTTCGCTTAATTCATTTTTCTCTTCTATCATTCCATTTTGATTATAATAGAAGATGGTTTTTTGCACTATATTCTATATAGTTTTAAAGTATTAATGTTTATTTCGTATAGCATCAGCAGCAGATCCAATCAAGCAAAAATATTACATTATTTATAATCTATTATTTGATACCGTCTTAATATGAAAAAATATTGGTGTTATGTGGTATCTTCTCTGAGTTTTTCTTTATCGTATTCAGTATCTAGATCTTTGACTGGATCTTTTATTTTGTTTCCTACAGCTTTTGCACTTGCTTTAATTTTATCTCCAGCTTCGTCTAATGCATCTTTAGTTTCGTCACCAGCTCTTTGAGCATCTCTCTTTAATTCTCTATCTTCCTCATTATAACTTTCCATAGCTTTTACTATTGAACAATCTACTTATAGTTCATACATTTGAAACACTTTCCCATATGATAATCAATTATCTTTATTCAAATCTTTAAATGAAGTATTTGATTTTAGACAACCTTTAGGCGGACAGGCAACAAGAGAATTAGTTAAATTTCTTCAAGATTATACTATCGGAGATGACGATAACAAATATGTAAACGCTTACGCCGTTTCTTCAATCAACTCTCCGAGTGAACTTTTTGACAAGTTTGGTCGTGCCGTATGCGATATTTTTGTATTCAAAGATAAAGAAGAGGATGGTAAAAATCTTAATCATTGGTTAGTCAAAAATGGATGGGTTTTCCCAGATTTTTATGACTCTATGTCCAACGAAGAAATAACAACTTTAAGGACGATCGGAAATGAGGCAGATATTGAAAAAAGAGGGATAAGGCCCTTCCATTCTAGTAAATTGGTTGAACTAAACTATAACTTACTTTTTGAAAAAGATAACGCTAGTCATATTATTGCTAATGATAATGGAATGATTAATTAGCCTAAATTTTTTAGAAAACAGGTTGATTGACAAATCCTAGGAAAAAAGTGGCTTTAAAACCAAGAATTTGAAAGAATTCATTTCAAAAAAATAAAATGCTTGTTATTTGATCGATGAATTTTTAAAAAGTAGACACGATGCACCTAAACACCAACTTTCAGAATTCATTGAAGAGAATGGAACTATTACTGTTGGACCAGGACAGTTGGTAAATATAGAAAGTGAATCTTTTATTGAAATCCCTAATATCATATCAACTTGGTTTTAATAAGTTCCAAATTTTTGATATATCATCCTTCAATCTTTTCGACATTCGATTCTATTCAACCTTGAACCGTATCCCCACGGGCCCGCAACGATATAGGTTCTTTTAGGTGAATTCTACTATTAAAAAGGTGTATATAATTGGTGGTAGAACTACAACAACAAAAAATAACAGAAAAAATACCTGGTGAATGGTTGATACAGATACAGGTGGAGGTCATGGAGTTATGTAACAATATCCAGAGACTGCGGGTATTGTAATAGAGGCCTTTCAATTACCAACTTATTCTATCTGTAAGTTTAATTTACTGTCCATAATGCTGTTCAACGACTTTATTCTTTTATTTAACTTGCAGTCTGTTTGGTAATGCATCCATGAATATTCTCAAATATAGATTAAATGGGTATTAGGTCACATTTTAGCTTGGATTAAAGTATTAATAAAATGTAATCATAATAGTAATGGATGAAATGTGTTTATCCTAAGAATTTGAATTTGACTAGGGATTGGTTATCCCATAAAATGTTACGAAATAGTATTTCTGCTAGAATAAAATATTTCTTTATGTTCTGTATAACAGCTCTAGTTTTAGTACCATTAGTTATGCCCGATAGCTCCTTTGCTTTGCAAGTTATTTCGGGAAATCAGATTTCAATACAAGAACCTATACAAGATGACGTAGTAATCTTTGGAGAAACAGTATATATTGACGCTCCTGTCAGGGGAGCGATAATATTTGCAAATATTGTTTATATTAATGCACCGATAGAGGGCGACCTTTTTACAGCTGGAGGACAAGTAACGATAAATACGGATGTTTCAGGAAAAATTGTGGCTGCTGGAAATATAATAGATTTAGGGGGAAAATCAACGAATGCGATACTAGCAGCTAACAACATACATTTCGATCCAACTTCTGTGGTAATTAAGGACGCCTATGTTGCAAGTGGAACTATCAACAACGAGGGCAATATATCAGGACAACTGGTAGCTATGACTGACAATTTCCAGAACAACGGCACTGTAGGAGACCTAGAGATAAGAAGCCAAGACTCAATGATGCCGGATATGGAGGGGTGGTTAAGTCTCTTTGGTATTTTGTTTGTTATAGGATTTGGTATTTTAGGTATCATACTTGTCAAGTTACTACCGAATCAGTTTGAATCGGTTCAATTGGTTAAGAAAAAATCCATTATAAAAAACACAGTGGTGGGATTTCTATTAATCATCTTGTTCGTGGTTGTAATAATACTATCGGCAATAACTGTGGTAGGGATCCCAGTTTCGGCTTTTGGCTTATTGGTTCTTCTTATCGGATTAATCCTCTCATCTTTGATGGTGTCATTTGCTATCGGAAAAAAAATCCTCGAGTTATTGGGACGAAAGTCGACGGGAGGAGATATTAACAATATTTCTTCTTTCTTGATCGGGTTTGCCATACTCAATCTTTTATACATAGTTCCTATTCCCTACTTTGGTCAAATAGCCCAGGTGATCGTGGCTAGTATGGGGTTTGGAGCGATTTATTACACAGTTCGCAAAAGTCGATCTTTTGTTTCTAATGATAAGACGATCATATGATTGTTGTAATACCGACCTATAATGCCGACCTATAATGCCGTTCTTATGTAATGGATCTATGCGTTTTCCTTATTTTATTAGACATGGCACTGAAGACTTCATAAGAATTCAATACTGTCATAAATTCCTACAAAGTTATAAGCATTTGGATAGTTTATCCAATAATATATATTATGGATCGGATAACTAATACTAACGGAAAGCAATCCGGACAATTACGTTGAATGTTGAATACCATATCTTGACAACCTCGGGGCAAGTAGCATTACCCTGATCAAATATTTTTTAACTATCTCGACCTGAGTAAGATAATATCATGGAGGCCCATGATATTTAGTGTTCTTTAACCTAATTACAGTTATGATTCTAGCCTTTATAGATCATAAAAGACTCGATTCATCGCTATTAAGATTTAAGAAAAAGGTTTATTCTTAATGCATTGATCCCAATCTACATTATGAAATCAACAAGTTAAAGAATAGAATCATGATATTATGTAATAAGATTATTATTTTAAAGGATATCGTATATGTAGGATTGATATCTCTATGATCACATGTGATTTATAGATTCTCAAATCATAGAATATTTCTTAAGGCCCTCGCAATTAATTGCTACAATAGAACCAAATAAAGTTAGGAAAACCTAAACGAGGAAATGATTCTTTCCATAATTTCCTGACTTTGAGGAGAATCAAAATTGTCAACGGTATTCTTGTATCCTACTGCATACAGTTTATCATTATATTCTACCATAAAGAATTGATTACCGATGTCTTTATCTGAGTTATACATACTACCTGGATCTGTGAATAAGAATGTAGCAGTTGGATTTCCATCTATTGTGTACTTAGAATCATCTACATCCTCTATTAGAATAGATCCTGGATTCGCTATGAAAGCATCTGCATACCCTTCTGCTGTTTCCTTTAATCCAATGGATGCTAATGATTCATCTGATGTTTCGTAATGATTTAAGAAACTAAAAGAGTTCATGATGTTATCTGGAGAAGTGACTTTTACATCAGGAGTTGCCATATCAAATCTATTTGTCTTTTCTGAAACCTCCCAATTAGAAGGATAATCAAATGATATACCAAATTCTGTATTATTATAGGATGTGAATTCTGTTTGGTTGGGTTTTGTTGATTCTAACTGTGCATGGGAATTAGAATAGGATTGTGACAAAGTATACCCAACAACAAAGACTAAAATTAATGCAAAGAAAGAATTTCTATATTTCAATACTAAAATAGTGTATAATAAAGACTATTTATAGATTATAATGAACCTCGTTTTATTCAGTGTCTCTGGTTATTGTGCAAATTTGAGGATTTTATTTTGGTCGTAATTAAAATTTAATTCAGAACGTAATTAAAGTATCAGCTCCATATACCACATGGATTCGAAGCCCACTGATTGTTATTCTTTCGTACGTTTCCATTCCATTCTTTTAGAGAACTTCTATAATTGAGTTTTTCTATATTCTATTAGTATCAAATATCTTATCTATCTGCGAGTCATTCAAAGACAACAGATCTCTTGCGTAATGTCCAAACATCTTTATGAAAAGATGTGTGAATATATCGTAATTTCTCTAAATTATTTTAAAGGATACAAGAATAAAAATCAAACGATATTTGTCTTGCAAATGAGGTTAAACAAATTATTGACCGTTTGATTTTTATTTAAATGGAATCGTATATAGAAGTATTAAGGGAAATTAATTAAATGAATGTGTCTCAAGTGACACAGGCTAACTTTTCTCAAGAAATACAAAATTTTCCTACCGATAATAAAAATCACAATCCAATCACCCGATTATGTACTATATACTACATGATATGTTAACCAAGTTATAAAAGATAAAAGATAGAAGGACTGCATTAGTTCTTGCA
>JBGTFK010000054.1:0-8213 GCA_041747305.1 Candidatus Nitrosocosmicus sp. | reverse complement strand
GATATAAAATGTTAATTAGAATGGATGATGAACTATATGTTGCTAGTCTTTTTGGTAGTATCTTTGTTTCACTAACACATTATACTCCATTAGACTAGCTTTATTTGTTAGGAAATGAAAAGAATAATGACCCAGCCTCAGCTAATTACAAAATGATTAGAGATGGGTAGAAATATGAATTTAGAATTACTACCTATTTTTTACTGTTTCTATCTGTCCATCATTAGCTTTTACAACTACTTTTTTGAAATCAGAATCCCCCCCGTCAGGAGTTACAAAGATTGATGCAAATGGTCCCATATTTCCTAAAGTTTGAATTTGATCATTATCAAATTGGACAGTAACGTTATTGATAGAAAAGAAATTATTGTTACTTAGTTTTACGCTTATTGTCTCGACAGGACCTCCCCTTTGGATTATTTCGATATTCAATCCTGCTGTTGAAAAATATACGAATAAGACGACTGCTGCAACCACTGCAAAACCAACAAAGATTATTCTGCGTATTAATTTAAGTAAATTTCGCTTTTTGCCTGGTCTACTACTATCAGGCGATCCACCAATATCAGGAGATCTTCCATCATCCCAACGCCCCATATCTTATTGATAGACATTATCCACGCAAATAAGTGTTCCATACTAAATTGATCTAGATTCCAACAAACATTTTTTTGATTCGGTATCAGGGTTTACCTTTCCAACGTTGAACTCATCCAACCGTTTATTAATCAAGTGGATTGATGCAAAGCGGTAAAACCTATTTCTAATTAGATAATTAGTTCGCCCATTTGCAATACCTATGGGTAAAGTATTCATATTTTGACTTCATTCGTTTAAAGAATCTCTTGCTCCAAACTCATTCTTAAAACCATACATACTGGCCAGTCTTTTCACATCATTATTGGTTATTTTACAAGACTGGTGGGCAAGCTTTAGACAATAAGGATATCCTTTGATACTGTGATAGCACAAGCCATCCACCAGATTTTGAATTTCATTTTGGGTAATATTTGTTCTATTTATGATTTCAATCTTTATAAGGGGAACAAAGGCAGTCAGCCTCGCATATATCTCTACTACATCTAAAGTATCAGAGATAAAATCATTTTTGTTTGCAAGACTAAATCCTGTATTGTGGCCCAATTTATTATAATAATAAATATCAGCTGCTCGTGATCCGTATTCCTTGAACTGATTTCTTGATGTAGAATTTTTTGAAATAAACAAAACCTCACTTTCTTGATTACTATCAAAAAGGCCCCGAACGTTTTCTCTATAAGATATATTCTTGTTATGAACTAAATTAGATATTATGGATCCATCGACACAAACATAATCTGGTTTTTGATCCAATACAGATTGAGCTAGATCGATTTCCATTTTCATAGCTTTAATACTCAGAGAATCACCGGTAATGTTAGAAATCCCATAATCCCATTTTGATCCCAACATTTGATTATGCGAGCTGACTGCAGCGCTATCAATAACAAACAGATCGATTCCCTGAAAGGATTTTTTATTCCAGCTGCTATCAACACCCACACTAAAGGACGGTTTTTTTGTAGGTTCATATTCCACCCATTTAGTAGATGCAATCTTTAGAAGGTCGTCAAATTCATCCCCGTGTATGGATGAAAGCTTTTTTTCCTTATTTTTGATAGCATCCAGATAAAGATCGGCCAGCAATATTATACTCAATTCAAGCACTAAATTTATTTATTATTCATTTCGAAAAAGACCCAAAAACAAAAGGTTGGGAAAATTTAGCTTTTTAGTGTAAGGCAAGTCACAATTTAGTTACGAAGAAGGATTTAAGGGATTCCGGGTTTTCAACTAACAAAAGGTCATCTTTCGGAATCTCAATATTTAAGAGTTTCTTACGCATCAATCTTCTTAATATTTTTCCTGATCGATTCTTGGGTAGTTCATTAACAAAGTAAATGGCTTTAGGAAGTAGAAACTTACCGATCCTGTTTGTCAGTAGTTTTTCAAGATCCTTTTTTATTATAGAGTGTGTCTGGTTTGCCATATCAACATTATCCATAACGCAGAAAATACATACAGATTCACCGCTTAACTCGTCTGGAATGCCAACAGCAGCTGACTCAATGATTCCTGAGTAGCTTGTTAACACTTCTTCAATTTCACTTGGATCAATCCTGTGTCCAGAAATTTTCATGACATCATCTATTCTGCCAGATATATACCACATGTTTTGTGAATCAGTCCGGACCTTATCACCATGATACCAAATATTAGGAAATTTTGACCAATATGTGTGCATGTATCTTTCCTCATCATTTAGTATGCCTTTTGTCATCCCCGGCCAAGGATTCCTAATTACAAGATAGCCATCATCAACAGATTTCCCTTGGTCATTTAAGATATCAACATCCAATCCTGGTACGGGTACACCTACAGATGTAGGTACGTTGTCTAAGAATGGAAGCATGCTTAGAATGGCCCCTCCTATCTCAGTACCACCTGACAAATTTATGATAGGACAGCGATTGCTCCCTACTTTTGAAAAATACCAGTCCCACGCTTCCTTGTTCAATCGCTCACCTGTGGAAACCAGTAGCCTAAGAGTAGAAAAGTGAAACTTTGAAAAATCAATCTTATTTTTTATGAATTGTCTTATTGCCGTTGGGGCAGCTCCGAATATTGTAACATGCAGATCATCTATTTGCCTTGCCCAATAATCCATATATGGAAAGTCCAACGTATCTTCAAGAATGACAGCAGTTGATCCTACTATTGGAGATCCATAAACTATCCATGTTTGACCAGTAATCCAACCTATATCAGCATACCAAAAAATTGTATCAGTAGATTTGAGATCTATCAAGTATGATGATTGATGAGCAGAAAAAATTGAAAATCCACCATGTGTCTGAATTGTACCCTTTGGTTTTCCTGTCGTTCCTGAAGTGTATAAGATGAACAAAGGATCGCCAGATTCCATAAGCTCTGCTTCGAATTTCCTGCTTGAATCATAAGTGCTTAATGCCTCATCATAAATTCGTTTAAACGAAAGCACTCTATCACTAGGAGAATGTTCAGAAACAGAGTCCTCAGTTTCTGACACAATTATTTTTTTTACAAAAGTATTGGATAACACATCTTCCCAGTGTAATCTTAAATTAATTACTTTGCCCCTCCTTTGAAAAGAATCGCTAGTAACTAAATAGGAAGAATTTGAATCAACGAGTCTCTGTTCAAGTGCTGTCTTACCAAAACCAGAAAAAACCGGCACATGAACCGCTCCTAATTTTGATATCGCATAAATCGCTACAAATGAATTCATTCTCATGGGAAGATAAACTCCCACCACATCGCCCTTTTTAACTCCAATATCTCTTAAGGCACTAGCAAATACATTTACCCTTAGATCTAGCTCCTTAAAACTGAGCTCCTTTTTTATCCCATCCCGGTTTATAAATATAAATGCAGTTTTATTTGGATGTTTATCGATATTACTTTGAATAACATTATCGATAATGTTACATTTTCCTCCAACAAACCATTCGCACCAAGGTATTCCCTTTTGTACATCAACTACTTTATAGAACGGTTCCCTCCATTTAATTCCAAGATCCTCATTTACGGCCTTCCAATACCATTCAACATTTTCTATGGATTTCAGCAACAAATCCTCCAATGTATCAATTTTATTTTTCTCCATAAATCGAATTAAATTATTATCCTTTGACAATTCCGATTTAGTTGAATTAATTGAAAAGTAAGGTACCTTTAGTTTTTTGACCATCTATGTTTTAATCGTTTACAATGCTTTTCAGATATATTAGTTTATTTTTATCGTGAATTTAACTACCTTTGATTTAAGCAGCAAAATTAACTGAGGGGATATTGAAAGTCGAAATCATGATCCCTCACTTGTGCCTCGCTACCCCTATTCAGCGTATAAAAATAGGTTCCATTTACGTCGTATGCTCGTGATGTAGAAGAATTTGAATTATCTACCATTGCGGCCAATATGTTTCCTTGAGAATCAAAAAGTGAAGTTGCTTCTTCGGTCAAAGGTTCTCTATCACGAAGAACGATGCTTTGATTTCCTATTATTGTATACACTGATTCGAGAGAATCTACAAATCCCTCTGTTCTAGACCCTACGTCTCCAGAACCTACCCTTATATTATCAAGGTAAACATTATAAGTAACAGTTTCTAGGATTGCTGACCCCCTATTTGGATTATATACATTGAATACCGTTTCCAATCTAGACTCGTTGTTTACTGGTACTACTTTCACGGAATTGACTGATAAAGATAAATTTTGGCTGTTGAGTTGCTGAGGGGTTAGTTCTGTCGTTTCTGGTGAACTAGATGATGATGGTTGATCTGACTGGGTTGATACATCATTCGGACCATTGACTGCTAATTCAGGATTATTGTTTGATTCTGAATTTTGAGATAAAAACCCTATATTAAACAAGTAAAAAACTACTCCAACAATTATTATACCTATCCCAACTGCATATATAACCCTCGTATTCATAAATATATGGATTTACTAATTGAGCCTATAAAATGGTTTAGAAAAAATTTTAAGAATTAAACCCTGTAATGTTATAAACTATACCAAATGAGATCTATTATACATGAAAAGGGGAAATGGGATGCGAAAAACTATCACAAAGTTTCTTCCATACAAGAAAACTGGGCAATAGAACTATTATCTAAAAGAAAGTGGAAGGGAAATGAGGTATTAATAGATGCAGGCTGTGGAAGCGGCAGGGTTACCAAAATCATAGCAAACATTTTGAAAGAGGGCAGAATCTACGCTATCGATCTGGATAAAAACATGATCGAAAACGCAAAGATAAATCTAAAGGATCAAGAAAATATAATTTTTATCAATTCAGATTTATCTACTGTCGAATTACCAGAACCGGTGGACATCATCTTTTCTAATGCAGTAATACATTGGATCAAAGATCATTACAAACTATTCTGTAACTTTTGGAAACTACTAAAGCAATCCGGAGAAATCTCAATTCAATGTGGTGGTAAAGGAAATTTAGGTACGATCAAACCCATTTTAGATTTGACAAGAGAAAGTAGTGAATTCATGGGCTATTTTCTCGATTGGGAAGATCCATGGAATTTTGCTTCAGCTGAAGAGACGTTTTCAATAATGGAAAGGGCGGGGTTTAAGAAGATTGAAACAGGGCTAACAAAAAAAATAGCAGAATTTTCGAGTTTTGAAGAATATAGACTATTTATGAAAACAGTGGTAATGAAACCATATTTATCGTATTTGCCTTCGGATAACAATAATCAAATCAAAGATGCTTTTATGGATCGTTTCTTGAGACATCAAAAGAAGAGCATTAAAGGACTTTCTGAAGTTATTAACGACTATAGTATAGATTACACCAGACTAAACATTCGCGCCATCAAGTGAACTCATCCATAGAAACAACACCGATTGGTGAATGTATGGTCCTAGGCATCAGAGAATAAGATTAATATAATTAGATTCACTGAAAGCAGAAATACAAATATCAAATGAAATCTAGTTAATGAGTTAGATTCCAAAATAGGAAGGTAAATGAGAAAAAATCAAATGGTAACTGGATTGTCATTTTGCAAATAGCTTCTAATAGGTGAAATAATTTTGTCTAGGTATCTGGAAGTTGCTGCCTTTAAATCCATTGGATGAATCTTGTCTTGTTCGTAATCATTTTTAACTTCATCGTATGAGAAGTATGATATGTTACCTCCATATTTTTGGGGGCGTTCCAATACAAATTCATCGAACTGATGGAATATTACGTAGTTAATGATTTCTAATACTGGGTTGTTTGTTGAGATCTTCGCAGGACAATAAGCTTTTTTTATTTTTTTAAAAATCTCATCACTATTATCATGAATTAGTATACTACTAGACGGATTACTCTTGCTCATTTTACTAAAGATTTTATGATCATCATCAAGAGTTCCATCGTCAGATTCTGTAGAAGTAGTAATAGTAGTAGCACTAGTAGAAACAGGCTCAGATAAACCAGGTAACAAATGATGATGAACAGAAGTTGGGACTTTCCAACCTAACTTTGGAAAAACTTCTCTTACCAACATATGGATCTTGCGTTGGTCGGTTCCTGCATGAACAATATCTAAATCTAAGGCTTTGATATCCACAGATTGCATGGAAGGATAGAGAAGTTGGGAAAAATCAAGTGAATCTTTCTCTGTTCTTCCCATAATTGTTAAAGATCTTAATGTTCTAGCAAGCGTAATTTGCTTTGAAAAAAGTACAAAATTTTTCCAATAATCATCAGTTTCCTCATAAAGCTTTGTACCATGAATAATGTTAACGCCAGGGCAAAAAAATTTGAAAGCTTTTTCATAATAATCTGAAATTTTTGAAATTAATTCCCAATCACTATTTAGTTTGTTATTGATATAAGTATGCCAATCGGCTAGAAACACATTAGCTTGGACGCCAGCCTTCAGAAAATCATTGATCTTAAAACCCGTAACTATGAGGCTACCTAAATGTAATCTTCCGGAAATTTCCAATCCTATATAATGTCTAGGCGTTGGTTTGGTTTCAAATAATGTAGCAAGTTCATTTGATGCTATTATTTCTTCTGTTGGAGGCCTCTCAATCAGTCGGATCTTTTCTTCAACATCCATTATAAAATTTTAGCATAGAGATTATTATAAACTGTTTAATTCAATAAGCTCTATTAAACAAGACCGAATAAGGTTATGATAATACAGTTGTACTAATCTTTTAATTTGTTAACTTTTATGCTGCTAAGCTTTCTTGGAAAAGTATAAGAATCAGGCTCGAGCATCGATAAAGTCGAATCAGAGACCGTTGATGAAGTATTTTTTCTGCTACTTTCAATTGCGAACAACGGCTCGCAATTTACCTTAATGAATTTCTTCCTGCTGCGATATTTCTTATCCATTTTAAAATAAAGATAATATTCCAGTACTCCTTCACGAAGCCCGGTAGGACATACAAATAAATTGCTAAACTTTTGCTTGTTTATCAATATTTTTACGATAAAACTACCGGTTGTAATTGTTCTAGCTCTTTCATGGTCAATGAATTTTAGATTTGACAATTCTTCAATAGATAATCCTCTAAAAATAGTATTTGCAAGAGTTATCAACCTCTTATCGAGAACTGCGTGACTATGATAAACAGATGGGGTTAAATCAATTATTTTTGACATAAACCTGTAAATAGCTCTAATTGTTCCTCCTATTGCAACCATTTTTGTATCAGACGCTCTTTCCAAACTCAACTGCTCATTTGAGGGGATATTTTCAATCAGTGACTTTTCTAATCTTTTATAGCTAATGCTTGGCCCCTGTTTCCTCTCCTCTATATCGCTATTATAATTTACGAATTCTTCAGCTAGTCTCAAAACACCCATATCCAAACAAATCGTTTTTAGTATTCTAAAATCTTGAACATACATCAATTCAAGGCTACCACCGCCAAGATCAAAGAATAAGCCATTAGGAATGTGCATATAGGACTGAGCGCCCAAATAAGAAAAGAATCCTTCTTCTGGTCCTGATAAAATATTAAATAAAAACCCAGTGTTATTTTTTAAGGTATCCACTACGAAATTCTGGTTAGATGCATCTCTTATTGCACTAGTAGCTATTGGAATAACTACATCTATGTGCTTTTCTTTTAAATCTTTTTTAAAATTATCTAGTGCTTTGATTGTTCGATCAATATTTCTATTAGATATGATGTTGTCATTACTATTTAATTCTGAACCGATTTGAACATAATCCTGTTTTTGATACTGTTTTTTGTAATGCCCATTTTTGTAAATATCATAAGTAGAAATTTTGATAGAATTATAACCAAGATCTATTATAGCAAGACTTTCCTTTTTTCTAGACTCTGTTGACTCGGCATACAACTATAATAAAAACTACAAAAAAGAACTTTATTTAATTTTTTGTTTATAGGTCATGCACAAAAGTTAGGCATAAATGCCCGAGAGGAAAATACGGGGAGAAAGGTAGGCTGTCATCGGTATTGAGAAAGTGTAACCTTTTCTCCGGGTTTCATATCTCTTTGAGTTTTTATCTTCTTAACAGCATCTTCGAAGTGTTTCATTGTGACATGTGCCTCCGTTGCGTGTTTTGCAGCGTCTTCAGGAGTACTATATTTTTGAAGATACTCATGCAACACAAGTGAAATCGCGGTAT
>JBGTFK010000053.1:0-6304 GCA_041747305.1 Candidatus Nitrosocosmicus sp. | reverse complement strand
GTTCCTTATTGAAATTAGAAGTGAATGCGATTAACGACGTTACTGGTTTAAAATATGATAAGAAAATGCCCAATCTGGCTTATGAACATGATCTTCCCGTAATCCTCGGTGCTTACTTGTCAGAAGGCGAAAATCTTTATGGTGATGGGGACATACATGATACTATTTCTCTATTATCTGAAAGTATTAGAATTGCCAAGAAATCCAAAATTGACAATGATAAACTGATAATCGATCCTTCAATTGGTTTTTTTAGAAAAGAAGGATTCAATCCATTTTATTCCAAAACTCAGGGTGTGGATTGGTACGTGCGTGATATCGATATAATTGCTAATATTAAATTACTAACGTCATTGAAAAAACCAATATGTGTTTCAATTTCCAGAAAATCGTTTATAGGATCTTTATTTGGTTTAGATATAGAAGATAGACTGATTCCTTCAATTATTGCTGAGATGTATAGCGTGATGAATGGCGCCTCTCTGCTAAGAACTCATAATGTCAAAGAAACTAGACAAGCAATAGAAATGCTTGAAATGATCCATTAGACATATGAGTTAATGTAACAATTATAACTATTAGAATACAAATATCGTTTGATTTGATTAAAACTCATGAAATTGATTATATTATTCCTGGGAAATCATTAGCTATAATTGAGGAATTTGATGCGGGTAAAAATACTTATTTAGATGACGGTGAGGTTAGATCTTCTGTTATAGGAAAATCTAGCATCAATATGGTCGACCGTATTTTGAATGTCAAACAAAAAAACCCACCTATGATACCTAAGATTGGTGATATTGTTGTTGGATATATCGATATGCTATTTGGAAATATGATATCGGTAAGGATTGTTTATATCAATGAAAAATATTCTAAATCTGGGTTTTCTGCGATAGCATCCACTCGTATGTCTAATTCTGGAGGAAACTATAGTTCAGGCTGGCGTGAGAGAAGTTATAAAGGTAAATTTGTTTTTAAGGTAGGCGATATAATAAGGGGAAGAGTATTCAGCTTACTAAATTCTTCCATTCATTTGACATTAGAGGACAGAGACATGGGAGTTGTGTATACAATTTGCTTCTCTTGCGGGAATGAATTTGTCAAAGTACCAGGAGGATTAAAATGCAATTCCTGTGGTAACTTTGAAGACCGGAAAGTTTCATTTGATTATGGAAAAGAATCATTTACACTTCTATATGACAAACAATTTCCTATGACATGAATGCCTTAAAGGTAGGTTTTCAAGGAGAATCTGGATCTTACAGTGAAGCGTCTGCCCGCATTCAATATCCTAATCCAAATTATTCATTCATTCCATTTAGATCTTTTCGTGAATTGTTTGATGGTGTTGAAAATTCTACCGTGGATCTGGCAGTAGTTCCTATTGAAAATTCTACAGAAGGAAGTGTAAATGAAACTTATGACCTACTAGTTGAAAAGCCTCTTTACGTTATCGGGGAAATATATCAGAAAATACATCATTGTTTAATCATCAATAAGAATTCGTCTCCAGACGAAATTTCTGTTGTCTACTCGCATCCACAGGCATTGGCTCAATGTAGAAAATATATTCAAAAGAAACACTTAGAATCAATCCCTATGTATGATACTGCAGGATCTGTTAAATTTATTAAAGAAACTCATAATGCTAGCGCAGCAGCAATAGCTAGCAAACATGCCGCCCAAATCTATGACATGAAGGTTGTGGAAGAAGATATCGAGGATAATTCTAATAATTTTACTAGATTTCTAATAATTTCTAAACGTTATGATAAGAAAGTTGATGACAATAAGATATCAGTTATTTTTTCTATCCCTCATAATCCTGGTTCATTATATTCTATACTCCAAGAGTTTGCATTAAGAAACATTAATTTAACAAGAATTGAATCAAGACCTACGAAAAATATACCTTGGGAGTATTATTTTTTCGTAGATTTAGAGGGAAACGTTAATAATGATAAAATATCAGCCTCTCTTTTATCTGTCAAGTCCGCTACTATATTCTTTAAGTTATTAGGTTCGTATAAGAAAGACGAAATAAGGCAGTTATGACTGCATTCTGGTTCTGATTCCTAATCCTACGACCACAATCCCTGTTATGATCAACATCATTTGACCACTAAACGCAATTGGACTGGCCTTCGAAAACGCCCCTAAATTCAAATTCAAAGTATTTTCTCCTTCATTAATAACCTGAATTTTGTACTTACCATTTACTTCTGACGTAACAGTTTCATTCAGTATCCCAATATTTCTAGTTTTATTCATTATCAACTTGTTGTTGGGGTCTATCACTAGCACTGTAGATTCAGATCCATTGAGATAAATATCTGCAATGTTACCCGAATTCATATCTGGAGTAAATATTCCAGATTGATTTGGTTTTATCATTTCAGTAATTTCAACATATCTAGGGATATTCGAATCAATAATTGAAGCAATACCTATTCCAATAAAAATGAAACCTGCAACAAAAAATATTATTAGGGAAAGCCTTTTTGATATAACTACCATTAATTTGCTTATGATAACAGATGATTAAATATAATCTTTACAAATTCTACTGCAACAATCATTGGAGATATTAATTACCGTTTGAAAAACCAAACAATGTTACTTGTACTATTGTTTATTTTTTATTAAACTCTACTTATTACAAGCTTGGTAATCTTAATAAAATGTCAATCATGCCGAAGAGGTGTATATATGATATACTACCAAGAGTTCAATATCAAATGCTTTGGGAATTGTGGTGTTATCAAAGTTTATCCTATAACCAATGCTGAATTTTGAAAAATTCTTCGATGGGTTCTTTCTTCAATAACTTTATCAAAGCTAATCCTTGTGGAACTGATAGTACTGGTTTGGAAAAATAATTATCAGTTCCTAGTCGTGGACATGCTACTTGAATAAAAGCATCAATTTCTCTAAAATTTTCTAACTTCTCATTTGAAATCTCGGTCAAAGCTATCAATTGTATATTGATTCCTAATTTACTTAGCTCTTTCTTAAATTCCAAAGCTTTAATATTTGCAAATTGTCCTTCTTTTAACCCTATTATTATCCCTAACGTTCTTGCATCGAGTGCCTTGTACACAGAGAGTATTGCTCTCTTCTTGACAACTTCTGCTTCGTTATTGATTTGCAAAAATTCCTCAAAATATGGATCGAGCATAAATGTCGGTTTTTCTGTAGAAAGGGCTATCCCTATCGAATGGAACCTGCTTTGGCCAAGAAAAATAAAAACATCAATTTCACTTTTGATGTTGTGTAATGGATGAAATTCACAACCAAAGACTTGTGCATCATTCAATTGTCCTTTACCTTTCCCTTTTACCACGATAAAACCGTTATCCTCAAAAATCTTTTTGACTATGTCAATTTGATGCAAGTGTTGACTGTCTGTAACTAATGATATAGTTTTAAATCGCCCCTTTAATTCCGCTGCACATTTTAATGCAACCTTATCAAACCCTATGGTGTCAAAAGCATTTATCATGAATACTTTCTCTCCAAAATTTTCTATAGTTATCGTATGCCCTACGTTAAATAATATATCTACACCTAGCATCTCTGCAGCATGTGTGTTAAGATCACAAGAACCCCAGCTCTTTTCTCCTATTATATATGATATTATGTTAAATTCATTTTCAATTTTTTCAGAAACTTTTTGGATTTTTGGTAATAAGGGTTCAGGACCATTCAAAGCTACGGAACGAGGCTTTCTCTCTCTAATGATATCAAAAATTCTGTCTTCATCTATCTGGATCAAATTAAACGCCTTTCTGAATTGTATTGGACTATACATTAATATTTTTATGTATTTTGAGATACCGTGTATCCATAACCAAAAACACACACGGCCGTTCATTTCTCTAATCAGTATTGAATATTGAATATTTGATTCCTCAACTAGGTTGAAAATTTACGAAAAAATTTTGTTGCAGGTTAATCCTGTAACGGCTAAATGAGATACAATCAATATTGTCTTAATTATTGCATTATTTGTGGACGTTACCGCCTTTGAAGATGAGGTGGTGATGGGATCCTAGCTAATCAAAGGCAATTTGGAATATTAGTTAATAGGTCAAATGATATACCAAATGATATAATAAGAACAAGTATTATTCAAAAGCACAATATGTATCACAATATTTATAAAAACATGTAAAAAAAAATTAGGTGATAGTCCTATTCAGCTGTTGGCTTAGATCATATTGTGAAATATATGGTTTGGGGAATCCTGCTCTATCTTCAGGACATCCAAAACCTCCTTGCAGTGCCTTTCTTACCACATTTTCTGAAATGTAGACTGTAGAGTTATCAGGAGGTGCAGATTCTCCTCCTGATGGTTGACATGAGAATGTTACATCAAAGTTCGTTCCATTGGTGTTTCCATAAATTCTATAGTCAAATGTTGTTGCAACTGTTGGATAAAATGTCTCTGATTCGTATTTTCCTACTTCGCCAAATGCAGGATCCAAATTAGAAGTCATGTTCTTGTCATCTGCTAATATTTCCACCTTTAACATGTTTTCTTGTCCAGTAATTGGTTGGGTCCCGTTCGCTCTACTATTGGTTGGATATAAAGGATCTGACCAGTATCCATCAAGGGTAGCTGCAGTTTTGTCATCTACATATAATGGTTCATTTGCAGAACCAATAACAAACAAATAGTCTTTCCCGTTTATGTTAAAAAGTGCTCTTTGATGAGCATATGACATTTGCAATATAGGAGCTGCCAACATCGAGACTGCGATTACAGCTCCCAAAAGAACCAAATGATTTTTATGCATTGAGTTTGTGTTTAAAGTTTATTATAACAATTGTTGTACAATCTTCAAACGTATGGATTAACTCTGCAAATTTTGATCTAAAATTGTATAATCACGATCTTATGTCCTATGAAAACTCACATTTCACCTATTAATTTTTAAACCTATACGTTACCGACTTCGATAGTTGTAAATAATAGTGTATGAATTTTTCAGCAATTTTGTTTGTCGCTGTGGTTTCTATCGTGGGAACTGGTATATCGATTTTGTCGTCTGTATCATTATTACCTGTATTCGGTCACGCAAGTCCTGTCACTTATTTGCCTGAACCCAATGAAATAATCGATTCTTTAAAATCCGCACCTGACCAAACCACTATCGCATTTACGGAAAATCCAGAGCCGAGAGCAAGCAATATCAAAATTATGAATTCAATGAATGAAAGAATTGATAACAACGATTTGAGAGCATCTGATTCAGATAAGTCACTTTCTGTTACTTTAGACTCCTCTAAAGTCATCCCAGGCGTTTATACCGTCACTTGGCTTGAATTGTCTAAAGACGACGGCCATATAACAAAAGGCTCATATGTTTTTTCAGTTGAAGGTAACAGTAGTAAAACTCAACAACCATCAGAACAAAATATATCAAATATATCACCCGGTTATTCTACAAATATTACGACCGCTGACAATGTAGTTCTTAATTTTGATATTACTCCTTTTAAGGTGGGTTCAAATGCCTTTGATCTTCGTGCCTATCATGTAAACAATACCGCGATTGAAAATATTAGGAATGTGTTTTTAGAATTTAACAATCATGATAAGAACCTGGGACCACTTGTTGATACACTAAAAAAAGTAGGAGCAGGAAATTATTCCTCTACTGGAAGTTATCTTAGTCAAGAAGGTAAATGGGAAATAAAACTTACCGTTCAAAGAATTGGTGAATACGACATAAACCAGCGTATCGACGCCGATGTCAAATAAGCAATTTATGAATATTCTAAGTACTGCTTATCGTTCGGCAGACAACCAAACAATATTCACACTACAGGCATCCATGTTAAGTGAAACATTATTTTATCAAATTAATCCTATTATTTAGTGATATTTTTAATTTCGTATGAAGAAATTGAGTAGATCGTAAGTAAAAACTCGGAATAACTTGCAATATTTCTTGTCCAATATCTCCTGATTAGAATTATTCATAACCTAAGGTTAATATTATACTGAACAAAAATCTATTTTGACTTGTATTATACAAGTCGAACAGGAGTTAGAATGTGAATAGAAAAATTAGTAACTATAACAAAGTAACTACTTTTCGATGAAACAACTAATCGATGTCATTACTCTAGTAAACATGAAAATGATGAGGGAGATTCGATCAAAAAATCAGTGCTGACCTGATAGATTGAATCTGACATGGGAATGATCAGATAGATGATATCGAAGTATAGATCACTATAATGCTATCATAATTGCATTAAAGATGATCCTATAGAACAAATCTAGCTA
>JBGTFK010000052.1:0-2610 GCA_041747305.1 Candidatus Nitrosocosmicus sp. | reverse complement strand
GAAGATAGGTGGTTCATAATGACTAGAGAAGACAATCATCTGCTGCGAATTAGTCAAAACTATGTAGTTAAAACTATGAAGGAAGTATTTCATCAAAACACATCTGTAGATAGAGCGAAATTTAGTTTGGGTGCAAGGGGGGCTAATGTTGATATCGGTTCTCTAAAACAGGTTCTAGCATCAAAATAGAGTATACTTTATTTAAATATTTGTGAATTTATTGATCAATGTTAAATATAAATTATTCTTATAAATATGTGCTATAAACAGTTGCTATAATAAATTTGTACAAAACGATAGTTTCTCGATTCACATTATTTGATGAAAAGGTTCTATACCGTTACTAACGGTATTCTTTGTTCATTAGATCTTTTGCGCAATTAGCACCAATGGAAAAATTATAATAAAGTTAACATTCATTCTCCAGAATTCAGATATTTCTACTATCTGAAATTTGCCTGCTGTACAAATATCTTCGCTTTTCTGTTCGCATCAAATAGATAATTCCTATTACCAAGACTATTTCTAGAGATTTATCGATAATACCTGCAAAATGGACATCTTCTGGATGAGCAGTTGGTGAAAGTGGAGGAGGAAAAGTAACTGAGTAAATATATAACACTATTAAAACCAAAGAACCTGCTAATCCTATCAAATTTAATATTTTGGACTTTTTGTAGTACTCTTTTGAGATGAATTTTTTGTCAGTTTTTTTAGTTGCTAGTCTATCGTCAGAGAAAATCAAAAAGATATATGAAACACCATAGAAGAGCTGTCCCCCAGCAGCAGATAATAGGAATATGCTGTATTCGAGCCTTAAAGTTGCATGACTTGGGTATACTGCAATATGAACTATTGCCGCTCCTACTGCTAAAAATAGGACGGAGTATTTTATGAACTCATCGTTTGAAATTGGATTTATTTTGCTTTTTCTTCTACTTAGAAACATCCAGCATAATACGGAACCAACGATCAAAATTACACCTAAAATTGAGCCATAAATCACGGTATAGAAGATAAATCCCATTTCTTCGCCGACAAAAATATTAAACACCGCCCTTTCACAATTACAGTTTGAACTATCAAATAAAATAGTCCGCGAACTAGGAATTGTATTAAGAATTTCATTAGCATTAGCATCATCATTCAAGAGACTCAACACAATTTGATAACTTCCAATTTTAGAAAAGATATAAGGTATTTGGAAATCTCCTATTTCAACCATAGTCCAAGGAAAAGCAGCTATACGTTCATTGGTTAGTGTAGAATAAATTTCAACCATAACCACTTTATTACTTGTGTCCTTGCCTTGTTTATCTTGAATACTAAATTGAATATGTGAAGTCTCATTAGGTTTTATATATTCTGGTTCCATTTGTTGAAAAACGGAGTATTTATCTCCTATGCCTATCTGTCCATTATTATAATGAGCAGAATGACTAAAATGACCAGATACTGGAATAAAACCTGGTGAATTAAAAAGGAAAAATGAAAAAAATGAAAAAATTGAGAGGAGGATTATTAAAGATGGCGTAAAAGATTTAGAATTAAAACTTCTACAATAAGTCAATACTGATTAATATTTGATATTGAGTTATAAATACTAGATCTCTCGCGTAATTAGCACCAATGGAAATTTTACTAAAAAAATAGTAGTTTTTAACCTGAATTCAGATTTATGACACAAATATTGCAAACAATTCCAAATACTTTATAAAATTGTGATGCCAGTCTAAAAAGAAAGTAATTCACTTCATCTGTGGGAATATTATAAGTCCTAGTTAATAACAAATTTAAAAGTGCATTAAATGCATCAATCCGATTATTGTCTTTAAATAGACCATCTATATGAGTAACATTCTTCGATTTATTCTGGAAGAAGTTTGCAATAAATCCACACCATGTCTAATATGTAAAGTTATCATAGTTAATCGGAGCTTTAAGAGATTTTGTAAGCATCCACGATAAATTACCTATTTCTCCATGAGATAGTGTTTCAATATTAAAACCAGTTTTAAATATCTGCAAATCCTCAAAAGAGGTCATATTTTCTTCTAATTTTGAATTGTGTCGATCTGGAGCTTTGAATAGATTCTGGTTGTATTTATGCATTCAATATACTTACTTAATGGAGTTTCCGAGGCATTCAGATTAGTAGTCATAAATTTTAATTGCCATAAGCACCAAACAAAGACATTAAAATTTTCTGTTTACACGGACAACATTTTACTGATAGTATTTAATTAGTTAAACGCAAAAAGGTGCAAAAAGGTCAATTAAAAAAATCCAAAAGACAGTGAATACCAGAATGGTTAACCCAATATACATAATTGGATTTGAACCCGTATACTACTTTGAATGCAAAAAGTCTTGACATCTAATTCTTAGTTATCTTGTTTTCCAAGTTTTTCAATAACTGTCTTAAATATGGGAAAAGGTTTTGGACCTTGTATTTTTTCAATAACTGAACCTTCACTGTTCATTATTATAAAAGATGGAGTTTCTGTAAAGCCTAGAGAATTTGCCAAGGCAATATCTTTGTCTATGAATGATTCATACTTTTTGGTATCAAAACATGAGTTAAACTTGGTAGTATTGAAATCCTGCAAT
>JBGTFK010000051.1:0-7748 GCA_041747305.1 Candidatus Nitrosocosmicus sp. | reverse complement strand
CTATTTAACTATCTTGTGATTTTTAATGGGGACGTATGATAAAATGAAATCTGAAACCTTTCTGCAATCTGATCCAAAAAGAAAAATATTATATTTTCTTAAAGTTATGAGGCAAGCAGGATTAAAGGACTTGTCAATATCTATGAGGATTTCTAGAATGGCTGTGCACAAGCATTTGAGTGAATTACAAGATAGAGGTTTGGTTGAAAGTATTGAAATTCGAAAAGGCGTGGGGAGACCTACAATGCAATACTCCTTAACAAGTACTGGTAAAACTGCATTTCCAAAATCATATGGTGAAATAGCAACGCATGCTTTGGACTATCTTGAAAAAAAAATGGGTAAGGATGCAGTGGAGTCGGTATTGCGGGAACGTCAAAAGGAACAATTTGAAAAATATAGTATTCGGATGAAGGATATGAAATTTAATGAAAAGGTAAAAGAGTTAGCAAAAATTAGAGACGAAGAAGGCTACATTGCTGAATCTAAAAAAGACCGAAAAAGGAATTCTCATACTCTTTTGGAGTATAATTGTCCAATAATAATGATAGCAGAAAAACATTGGGAGGCTTGCTCTATCGAAACAGAATTATTTGAAAATGTTTTGGATGCTAAAGTAGAAGCCACTCATAGAGCAGCCAAGGGAGATTCAATTTGTAAGTTCTTTATTAAAGAAAAGAAAGACTTATTCTAATGTTTTGTTGTTGTTTTCCTTTAACATTCTATGTTTTCTAATTTATATAATTTGTAAACTATTATGTTTATAAATTACCTTAACAAATATAATATGTGAATAATAAAATAAATTATACCTCTCCGATCACTATTGGTGGTAATTACTAGAGATGACCTTAAAGGTTCTCGGTGTTGGATCTAGCATGAGGCGAGATTCTTTTAGTACAGAAACTTTGAAGATTATATTAAACAAAGTCAACAAAAATGGCGGAGATACTAGATTATTGAATCTCTATTCAAATCCCTTACCCATGTATACTGCCGAATACGATGAAAAACTAGGTGGCATTAAACACGTCGTTGAATTGGTTAGCTGGGCTGACGCCATAATCCTTGCAACACCAGACTACCATGGCTCAATGGCAGGATCGCTAAAGAACTTTTTAGATTACTTTTGGTCAGAGTTTGCCGGAAAAACATTTGGGTACCTTTGCTCTTCGCATGAAAAAGGCTTGACTGTAATGGATCAGATGAGAACTGCTATAAGACAATGTTATGGCTGGAGTTTACCATATGGAATATCTATAAACTCAAATCAGGATTTTAATACAGACCAAGAAATCATAAATACTCAATTGCTCGTTAGACTTGACACTTTGCAAGAGATTTAGTAGTATATGGCAGCTTAATCCGCAATCAATTTAAAAAGGATCTGAATTCAACAATACAAAATTCATATGCAGTACACTACAGAAAGTAATAAAGTAATAGGGCTGGCAGTATTAGACTGTACAATCATGACGGTAAGATCCCCTGATTTAATTTCCTAGTAACATATTAAGAGGCTTAATCCATATACTGCAGGAAAGCCCGGACTAAACAAGGTGATATCGAGGATTTATCTTGGCTTCAAAGTTTTTTTTAGTAGTATTATACCCACGTAGTAAGGGATATTGAAAAATGCAGCTAATGCAGCGATCTCAGTTCCAAAGAATTGTTGAGCAAAAACTACTATTAAAATATTGTTTATATATATCATTGAAATCATTGTTGATATTCTATCATCCTTTGACAGCCCCATTAGTCTGGAGATGCCATACCCTGTAAGTCCATAATAACCAAATAATATAAATGCCAAAGCGATATTTTCTACAGTTACGAAGGTATTTAAGAAAAGGAAATAAGAATATTTAGCAAAAATCCCTAAATTAATTAAAAAAATGAAAACAAGTGAGAGGTTTAACGATTGTTTGTTGATCTGTTGAGTAAGTTTAGGGAAAGTTTTTTTTAGAAGTTGACTGGCGATCAAGGGTAGAATTAATGCTACCAAAAGAAGTAATATCATGTCAAAAATAGGAATTGCAAAGTTGCTGCTAAAAAAAAGAAATATCAAAAAAGGTAATATAAAAGGGACAGATAATGAAGTTGTTATTATTAATCCAACCACTAGTGGTAATCTGCCTCCAACAAAGTTTACAACAAATGGTGATCCAAGTCCTGTGGATATACCAGATAATAAGAACACTGACAACATTAAATTTGTACCTAAAGGAATAATGGTTAGCGAAATCAGATTCATTATTGCATAAACCCCGACCGGAATGAACACCAGTTTCGCTATGGTAAGTATGATTAGCTTCTTTGGATGAGAAAAAACAATATAAAGTTCTGACAGGTCCATATTGATTAGATTAAACAATAGTAAAAGCCCAAGCCACAGTAACAAATACGGTTCTACCAAAATTCCTATACTTGGGAATGATATACCTATTGCTGCCGAAAATAGAACCGATAAACATAAGTAATAAAGAGTGCGATTAGAATTTGTTACGCGCGTATTTCATACCACCATATTATCATCAAATTCATTGATATTGAAAAAAAGTTAGACTTTGTGGTCCTCTGAGGAAATTTTGTATCCCTTTGAAGAGTTTTTCTAGTATCCTCACATTCCATCTCTAAGACAACAATTTTTGAAATGAACATCAATCCTCTTATCTTGATATTGAATATTTTAAACTGGTTTATCGAATTTGAGCCATAAGATTGTTTTAACATAGAGAACCAAATTCATTTTCTAATCAACAAGTATATTACATTATAATAACTTTAAATGCCCAGTCAATTTGTCCAACTTTGTTGAATAATCTGGACCAAACCCGCAACATGTCATGGTATTAGGTTCTATCTGGGTCTTTCCAGCATCTCTGATGACTGTAGTTATGATACCATATGCTTGGGCCTTTTTTATTATATCTATTAGTTCTTTTTCTGACTGGATCTTTAATACAGCTTTTTTTTGACCACCATAATTAAACCAATTGGCAACATGGTCGGGATTTTGCCACACGACTGAACTGCATGCATGTCCTACTTGGCCAGCAATTTTTCCGACACCCATTCCAAGATCTTTTCTTACCACCACAACATATTTTATGTCGTCACTGCTGTTCAATACCCTAAAAATGAGAATGAATTATATAAATTAAACAACTTTGTAATAACGACTTATTTTTGAATTATTTATCAATTTATCAAATTGGTATGCTTTGCATATATGTTGATGTTAAAACCCGAAATTAACCGCAAAATTTTCTAGTGTTTAGAAAAATTAGTAATAGGTTCTCACATTAATTTGATATGGAAATTTCAACCATGGTATTTTTGGGCAATAGGCTAACAATTAAACCGGTACGCTCAAATTAGTTGTTTACTCGTCCGTAATCTATTTTATTTGTTAATATCCACGGAATATCCTTTGATAGTTTATTAATATACAAATTGGCTATGTGCCATCAGCAGTCTTTCCTTTGATACGAACCATTATGTATGTAAAATTAGAAATATCATTGCAATTTTTTATATTGTCATGACTTTTTTGATATTTGAAAAAAAGGATCATTAAGATAGATATTCCGTAGGGTTAATCGTATGAATATTCAAATGGATACTTGGTTTCTTATAACCTTTGTAGATTAATATTTTTTGATGCAAGATAACAAACTCGTCGGAATTACCTTCGTATCTGAAAATTTTTCAAATTCTATCGATTCATTTTGGATCATAATTAAACCTGAAATACTGATAAATCCTTTTGACTTTATAAGTGTAGAAAATGTTCAAAACACTCAAACTATTGGAATTGTTAAAGAACTGAAGAGGGTGTATCTAGACCCAGAAACACTTTCTAAATATCTAAATTCCTCTGCGATGAATCTAATCATGAATAAGGAAGTAGAGTTGGGTAATGGCCTTACAGTGGCAAAGGTTGAAGTAGTCGGTAACCGTCAATCTCACAGGATCCAAGAGGAAATCTCTTCAAATGCTTCAAGCATTAACAAAACACTAGTAAAATCAAAAAATTGGAACATCATTATGCCGGTTCAGGAAGGGAAATCTGTAACTTTTGCTACTATCGAGGAGGTTATTTCATCTCTAGGAATTCCCGAGATGGAACATCCAATTCCAGCAGGTGTGATTTCGATGACTAATGATGCTAACATTCCTATCGATCTGGATGTAACATACATTTTTGGGCCTGATACCACTCACGTTAACGCCACAGGAATTTCTGGGAACATGAAGACTAGTTACCTATTATTTTTAATGCAGGTCCTTCATCAAAAACTATCGGAAGAAGGTATTTCTATAATATTGTTTAATACTAAAGAAAAAGATCTTTTATACATTGATAAAGAAAGGGATGAAAATTATGCTACCGAGGATAAACATATACTGGACGTACTTGGTTTGAATTTGACTCCGTTTAATAATGTAAAATATTTTCTCCCACGGGGAAAAGATGGGAAACCAAATTCTGCACATATTCCTGAGAAAAACTATTTCACATATTCTTTTGAATTATCCGATGTTTATGATCAATTGGAGTTGTTATTTTCCTCTGAAACAACACTAGATCCACAACATAATATTTCATCAATCTTAAATTACATTTACGAATTTTGGCCCAACTTAAACCAAGATGACAAGGAGAACCCCAATAGGATTACAACTTGGACGGACTTGATTAATTTTAGTGAATATCCAGAAGAAATCGTTACCCATAAAACCACTCTATTAAAGTTTCAGGGGATGATCCAAAGATATCGAAAACCATCTACACTGTTTGTAGACAAAAAGGTTACAAGCAGATATCTTGGAAAGGAAATTAAAAAAATGAAGAAAAATGAAGTTTTTGTGATAGATATTGCCACTCTACCTACATTAGACGAACAATCTTTTGTGGTTGGAAATGTTATGAAAACGATAAACGAGATATACTCCCTTGGCCATGCAAGTATTCCTGATAGCGGTAATGGTGGTAGCGATAGTGATGTTGAAATTTATGATAAAAAAGGAGGAGACAAAAAGGATAGGGCAAAAAAACCAAAATATATTGTGATCTTTATCGACGAAATTAACAGATTTTTACCACGTGGGGAATCAGGTGGTTCGGGTTTAGGAATTTCGGTATCAAACCGATCAGCTGTTGCAGAAGAATTATTAAAGACCTTGATCGCAGGCAAATCCAGACACTGCATACTATTCTCTGCCCAGCAATTCAAAAGTCAAACTGATCAGAGCATTAGTGAAAATACTGGTTTACATGTCATCACCAAATTAGGGTTGTCCGAACTTTCTTCAAATCATTATTCAATGATAGACGACATTACCAAATCAGTTATTAGCAAACTACACAAAGGTGAGTTTATTCTGGTACACCCTGCATTTAGGCATCCTATCAAAATTGCTATTCCAAAACCCACGTTCAAAAGGCCTTAGCCTTAGCTTTAGCCTTGACTTTGTACAGGGATGTATCGCTAGTGAGGGAATGTATATCTGTGGTGAGATTATTCAATTTGAATGATATAGGGTACATTTTTTTGTGAAAGTATTTAACGTTAGCTTTCAAATTATTTATTAAGATAATACTAAATGAGATTTGTTCAAATATCTGACCTGCATATTGGTGGTTTATTTAAAAAAGATACTTTTGATACTTTGGTTGATGAGGTAAATAATGATTTAAAACCCGATGTCATAATTATATCAGGAGATTTAACCGATGACGGACTATACTTTCAGTTCGAACAGGCACAGCAAGAAATAAAAAAATTCTCATGTACGAATCTAATAATATTTCCAGGTAATCATGATTATAGACATACCGGCTATCTTTTATTTAGAAAGTTCTTTCCTGTTTCTGCGCCAAGCGGTTCGAGAGTTTACAAGTATAATAATCCAAAGAACAAAAACCAAACGGTAATAGTTACTACTGTTGGAACGGCAAGGGCAGATAGAGATGAAGGTGAAGTTGGACTTAGACAAAACTTGTGGTTAAATAAAATACTAAAAAAATATCACGTTTTAATGACTTCTGGTGATCTGCAACAACAAAAGCAGCAACCTCAAATTAAGAGTAAAACAATAATAAAAATTGTTGCAATGCACCATCACTTGGTAGCCATACCTGATACAGGCTATACAAATGTAGTAGGAATATCTGATGCAGGTGATGTTTTAAGGACATGTCTGGCTAATGATGTCGATATTGTCATCTGCGGTCACAAGCATAGACCCTGGATTTGGGATCTAGGTACAATGAAAATAGCTTATGCTGGTACAGCTTGTTCTTGGAGATATAGGGGGGTTTTTGAGGATACCTATAACATTATAGACATAAGCGAGGATGGTAAAATCGAAATAGATATCAAAATAGTTGGGGGAAAAAGGATGCCATTATCTGAGATAGTTAATCAATATAACCCGGAGGATAGAATAACACGAATTGCAGATATGATGTCACCAGATTAATTGACAGTTATATTATTATCGAGATTTCCTGCAGCCATATAGATTCAATATCATATAATTTAACTTGTACGATCCCAAAATAAAGTATACATGTATTGAAAAATGCAACATTTGTGACAGCGACATTTGACTTTTAGTCTTTAAAGGGTTTTATCAAGATATTTGTTTGGGTTAAGAGGATTATAACATTTTTTCTATAATCTGTCTGAATCATCTTTTGAAACATTAAATACGTACAAGACCACTAGTCGTTCCTTATTTCCATGGAAATAATGCTTTGTTTGCGAAGGAACAAAAATACAAGATCCTTTTCCTATTTCATGATTCTTTTCTACCATGTTGATATACCCTTTACCTTCAATAACAAAATAGAGTTCGTCTTCTAAATGAGGGCCCTGTGTGTCCTTTTGACCTGGATTGAGCCTGAGCACCCCGACTTCAAAACTATTGTTGTATAAAAAATCTAAGAAATATGTTGAACTGCCTTTTTTATCTAACTTTAGTAGTATTGATTCAAGGTCAAAAATATTATCCATGTCTTTTTACAATATATGCTAAATTAGTTTGTTCCCTTGCTGCAGTGTTGGATCCTTAGATGTATATCAGATGGATAGACTACTACGTTTGCAATTAAACCCGAGCTATACAATATCTGCTTCTGTCTCTACCTGAATTACATATGAATCAAATTAATGATTTTAGTTGCATTCTAGTGAACTCGATTTTGATACGAACTAACTGAAATATTCAAAAATATCTGTATCAAAACAACTGTCATCAATGTGTTCCACATGTATTTGTTTCAGTTGAATAGTGGAACTGCTCTATTGCGCGATTCCTATAGATTGCAAATGCGTCTTATTCTTCATCTAAAGAGATAGGAATTTGTTATACAATGACGCTTTAAGCAACAGTTCTTGTTTCACGTTTTTAATTTTACTAGATCTCTTGCGTAATTAGCAGAAGTTAACCATGTCTTTTAACCATTCTACTCCTAAGAATCCATAGTCAAACAGGCTCATTACATCCTCTGGTAACCCAGGGTGATTATCTTTGTAGACCTTGTAATCATACTTCATTCCTACCTCCTGTCTGTCTGTTTGTGTTGGATTTGTGGATTATCATCCCCTTCTGATTTGCTGCATACAGGTTCTTTACCGTGCGGGTGTTTCTTTCTCTTGCCATAAGAGTAGTATAGCCTTCTTCTTAACCTGTTCTTTGCTGGCCTTGGTGTGTTGGGTTGTTCTGCTGTACAATCC
>JBGTFK010000050.1:0-19891 GCA_041747305.1 Candidatus Nitrosocosmicus sp. | reverse complement strand
GGTCTGCCTCTACTATGATAATGTTTGACAGAATTACAAGGCCAGGTAATTATTCTAACAAGATACAAAATGCTAATTAGAATGAATGACGAATTATTTGGTACTGGTCTTGTAGATAGTATTTGTTTCAAACAAAATATGATACACTATGAGACCAGCTTTATTTGTTGGCAATTATGACCCAGCCTCAACTAATTAGTAGGGTGTTTAAGATATTTCTCTCCCGAGCGTCCAACCATGCTTAGTTGATTGACCTGACGACAAATTTGATTAATAATAAGCGATATCGAATAGCAGTCAGATTAGACAATTAAATTTAGAATTAGTGTTATGAATAATTCCCCTAATTTGCTACGCAAATTCGTATGTAAATTAGCTTCCCACCATGAATGATCTATGGAAAGCAGGTCTCGCAATATTTTTTCAAATATTACCATTAAACGTTGCTATGAGCCATGTAATTCCACACTTGTCTACTACTTTAGCCACTTTATCCACCGCGTACTTGTACTCTGGGACTTGAACTGACACACATCCCGCATTTAATGCACTTTCATATGTATCATCAACATCTTTGACATAAACCCACAATGAAGGAGAATTTACATGGTTGCCTTGATGATTTTCCTCCATCATAATGCATGTATCACCGATTCTAATTTCTGCGTACAATCCTTTTTCTTCTCTTATTAACTTGATAACGGCTGCATTAAAGACTAATTCTGAAATTCTAATAAATTCTAATACATTTCCTATTACCAAATATGGATTTACTGAATGGTAGCCTGGAGGAAACGATTTCAATTCTCTCATTGATTTGTCATTATATTAACCAATTATTTTAGCCTATCGAATAAACCTTTACCGGCGATTCCAATCTGGGAATATACACAGGTCCAATAACTAAATTCTAGTAATCATAAACTTTTTCTTATAAAATAATAATGTGGTTGAATGGTACAATTTGGAAAAATCGTTACGATTTTTAGCATTTTTTACAAGGATTCAGTTTTAATCTAATAATTAGAAATATAAATGATAAAGGCCTAATATAACCTTCTTCTTAGCACGACTATTGGACCTAAGGACGATTAATCCTATAAGTGAACTACTTGGAAATACCAAGCTTCCTATTGCTATGGGAATATCGATAATAATAATAGTAATCATTGCTCTGTTAATGACCCGACAATTATTGGACTATAATCACATAACCGAGAATATTATGATGATCATGACTGTAGTCATTTGCTATGGGATCGGATCTTTCTTTCTCCTGAGCTACGCACACAGGGTAAGTAGAGAACTGAGGAGTAGATCACGCCTAAGCAACATAATGCACTGGACAGTAATTATTGTGCAGTTTGGAATTTTGATAACTCTGATATACATGTTATTTTTTGGTAATCCTAACTATATATTATCAAAGTCGATATTTGCGGTGAGTTCGTTACTAGCCACGGTAATTATGATTGTAATCGCTTTTAAATTTTTTTCGTGGTATAGAGCCAGCAAGTATAAGAGTTCCATAGTCTTATTCTATGCCCTTGCTGCATTGACCCTTGCTTGTTCTATATTTGAAGACGCAAGTACAAAATTACTGATGGTCCAAATCATCTATGAAGCCCCCAGTCCAGATAACCAAGTTATTGGATCATCATTTCAATACAAAGGATCAGATAAATATGATGGACAAGTTGTTTTTGTCGACTCTAAATCAGATGAAACGGCTCTCTTTGTAATCCCACAATCATACCTGGAATTGTACAACTATCTTAACTCTATAGTTCTCCCAGTGGGATTTATTTTCAGATGGATAGCTTCTTCAATGCTATTGCGGAATGTTTATAAGAAAATTGGCACTTTACCAATATCTCTTTGGATCATAATATCTCTACCACTTGTACTCTATTTGATTGGTAAGATGCCGGGGTTCTTTTCAGGTGAGAGTCTTGCTGGGATTGACGAAGCATATCGATACTATTTTCGAATATTATTCAGAGTAGGTACGATAGGTGGAAACATCTTGTTTGGTCTAGCGTTCTTCATCGTTGCGAAGAAATTGAAATCGTCAAAAGTTAGAGATTATCTTATCTTAGCTGGGATTGGTGATACGATAGTTGGAATTGCTCTTTCTACTTCAGCAATAGAACCAAGTTTCGGTGTTGCCGCACATTCATTGGTCCTTCTTTCTACATATCTGTTTACACTTGGCCTTTATTCCTCAGCTATTACAGTTTCGCAGGAAATGAAATTAAGACAATCAATAAGAGACTCTGCCATTGAAGAGTCAAAACTACTAGTTAGTATAGGCTCTGGACAGATGGTACGAGAAATAGAAAAAAAGGTCTTTTCAGTAGTCGAAAAGGAAAAAGCAGAAATGGCCAGACATACGGGAGTGCAACCGTCATTCACAGAACTAGAAGCAAGGGAGTATCTAGGTATAGTACTTAAAGAGATAAAAATAATTCAAAATACTGAAGATATTATTTCAAAAAGCAAAAATATCCTATCTGACTCTAGAGAATTTATTCAGTGCACTAGACCTTCCGGATTGAAATTAGCGTATAATAATTATTTTGAAATCTATCAGGAGATTTGCGGAAATGGAAAAATGCGCACACACCAGGGAATCAAGATTATAACATCTATTACAGACAGTGACGATATTGAGATAGTAAACAAGTTCTTAGAATTAGGAATTAGTATCAAGCATGTAAAAAATCTTCCGCCTATCAACTTTGCAGCTTCAGATAAGGAAATGATAGCAACGATACAAAAAACAGAAGGTGGGCAAATCCTTCAAAATCTTCTTACAACCAATGAGCCAGCATATATCGAGCATTTTAATTCAATCTTTATTGAATTATGGGAAAATGGAATTGACATCAAAAATAGGATTAACGATATCGAGACTGGAGTAGATACTGGAGGGATAGAAATAATTCAAAATCCTGAAACGTTTGAGAAAGTATTCTACAGCCTCATCTCGTCAGCAAAGGAAGATATTGTCGGAATCTTTTCAACACCAAATGCATTTAGACGTCAAAAGTTTGCTGGGACTCTTGATTTGATAAGAGAAAGACTAGAAACTACCTCCTTAAATGTAAGAATTCTGGTCCCAGAGGATAAATTGATTTATCAGACTATAAACGAACTCGAAGATCAAGGAATTTCAGGCCGAATCAAGATTAGACTAATGGAACCTAGTATGCAAACCAAAGTATCAATTGTAGTGATTGACAGGAAATATTCACTTGCAGTAGAACTAAAAGACGATTCTAAGAATACCATAACTGAGGCCATAGGATTAGTAACGTATTCTGATAGCAAATCTACTGTATTATCCTATTACTCGATTTTTGAAAGCTTATGGAGACAAACAGAGTTATACAAACAGTTGCAGTTAAACGAGAGAATGCATAAGGAATTTATCAATACAGCTGCGCATGAATTGAGGACACCAATTCAACCGATCCTTGGGGCAGTAGATATTCTGAGAAATAGCGCTCCCAGTTCTAGGGAAAAGGAGCTTGTTGAAATAGTTAGTCGTAATGCTAGAAGGTTGAAAAAACTTGCGGAAGATATACTTGATGTAACCAAAATGGAAGGATACAACTTAAACCTAAATATGGAAAAATTTAGAATTAGAGACATAATACTAGAGAATATTCACAATTGTGAAACAAATTTTGAAAAAAGTAAGATTGAAATTAGATACAATGAAGTGGACGACTTACCAATATTTGCACACAAGGGCGGCATTAGTCGAGTTATCTCCAATTTGATAAACAATTCAATAAAGTTTTTGCCCAGTGAGGGAGGATCCATCTTGATTACTGCTAAACTAACGATGAACCAAATTGATGACAAGTCCCGTGAAATGATACAAGTGAGCATAACAGACAACGGGAGTGGAATAGATAGTGAAATACTTCCTAAGCTATTTACAAAGTTTGCAACTAAATCATTTCATGGTATCGGCCTTGGATTATTTATTTCAAAGACCATTATAGAGGCACATGGTGGTAGGATTTGGGCCGAGAATAACCAGGCTGGACAAGGCGCTACATTTTCATTTGTTTTACCCTTTGACTTTTTTGATCAGAGGAATATCAAATTAACATAATAGGGTGGGATTATGACGGGAGGGAAAATACTAATAGTTGATGACGAATATGACATCACCTTTGTCTTTAAGATAATTCTTGAAGAAAAAGGTTTTGCCGCAGATATTTACAACGATCCAATTATTGCGTTATCAATGTATAAACCATACTATTATGATTTAGTAATGATTGATCTAAAGTTACCTGGAATGACTGGTTTTGAGTTATACAATCAACTCAGAAAGATTGATAATACAACCAAAATATGCTTTTTGACTTCTAGTGAGCAGTTTCACCAGCAATATCGTAGCAATGAATTTCAAGATTTTGACCCAGACCTTTTCATTCAAAAGCCAGTCGAGAATGCAGTATTGATAGAAAAGATTACCAAAATTATCGAAATGTGATCTACTGATACGATTATCAACTTAAATTCTTTATTAGGTCGCAATTTTAACTTTAATGCAGGTATAAAATTGGATTTCAAAATTAGATATCCTACAAATCTTTATTATCATTACACCCGCCTAAGCAAGTAGTGGACGAAAATTATCGCTTCTTACCGACTTAAATTCAATATATGGTTCTGGCAATAATCATAGATTATTAGGCAGTGCCACCCCAACAATCATGATTTTCGCGTGAAATACAAGGAAACGAAGCCTGATTTTATTTAATTAACAAACACCTTTCCCACCATACCCGGATGTAATATACAATAGTATGGATATTCACCTGCTGATTCAAATGTGAATTCATAAGTTTTACCAGTACTAGATAGTGCCGTTGGACCTGCCAACCCAGAATCAAAAACACGTGCTGCATTTGTATCTCCCACCTCCCCTGAAGTAACAGTATGAAATGAAAAATCGTCATTTGTCCACAAGACAGTTTGACCGACGTTCACCTCTATGGGATTTGGATTATAAGATGTGTCAGTTAGAAAAGTCGCTCCCGGTACAATTGATACTAGAATTTTGTCAGTAGTTAGAATTGTGACATTTCTAGGCATTGGAGCAATCACATCACCTACGTTTTGTGCATTTACATGTTGAATAGGCACTTCAAGAGTAATTAAAGCTGCAGCCAAGGCCAACCCAGTCACCAAAAAGAGTGGGTTTATTTTCATTAGGAATATGAATAAATTGATCCTTAATATGTCATGTTAAATTATTATAGAATAAGACTATTCTAATTTTATGGGAGAGCAATACCAATTTCATTTAAATACTTGAGAATATTCTCCAATAAAAATAAACAGATTCGCAACTACTTGTTTGTTTGGCCGTCGTTACAAAAGCAGAAGGCTTGGATTTAACGTCCTAACTTGACTATTCGTTCTAAAGATTACAGCATGTTTTCAAGGTTTTTTGGGTACTAGATCAATTGTATTCCTGTTTCAAAGTGTACGATTATCTTCTAGATATTTAAATAAACATTTATTTCCTTACCCTGATCTTTCAGTAAATATTAAAAGAAAATGAATTTGAATTACCAAACCAAAATATGGTTAGTTTTGATTGCTCTTTGGGTAATTAATGGTTCTAGCTTTCTTGCTATTAAAGTGGCTATCGATACTATTCCTCCTCTTCTGAGTGCCGGTATGCGCTTTAGTATAGCCGGTGCGATATTGTTCACTATTTATTTCCTTCAGGTCAACAAATTCAAATTATGGAAAGCCCATGACCCGCAGAATTCACAAAAAATGCTTGAATCAGGACAACAGATACCGGTGGAGGTACCCAGGGAAAAGATTACTCTGCAACAATGGAAGGACAGTCTCATCCTAGGTGTTACATTATTCTTAGGAGGACAAGGATTGTTAACCTGGGGAGCCCAATACTTAACCTCAGGTATGACAGGATTGTTAAACTCTACAATTCCTTTATGGGTTGCGATTTTAGGATATTTAATCTATAGATGGTTTAAGAAGGACACGCTTGGCAAAAAAATGTCAAGAGGAACGATGCTAGGTTTGGTCGCTGGTTTTGGTGGGTTGATGCTTCTAGTTGGCCCTTCAATTGGTTCAGGCGACCTCGATCCTATTGGAACAGTAGCGTTAATAATTAGTTCGATTTCATGGGCTATTGGGTCGATCTATTCAACCAGAGCGCATCTCCCAGTTAGCATTTTGGCTTCGGCAGGTATGATAATGATCACTGGAGGATTAATGCTTACTGGCGTGAGCTTCTTAATTGGCGAGTATAAACATTTGGATTTGATGCAGGTTTCTCTCCTGTCCATAATAGCCCAAATATACCTAATAGGGATAATAACGGTTGTAGGGTTTACCGATTTTTACTGGCTGCTAAGAGTGACTTCGGCCTCTCTTGCTAATACATTTGCCTACGTCAGTCCGGTAATAGCAGTACTTCTAGGGTGGGCCGTTTTACACGAAAATTTAAGCCTGATTACCGTGGTCGCGATGGTAGTAATTCTAGCAGGAGTCGCATTAATGGTGACAAAAAAGAAAGCTCCGGGCAAGTCTAAACACATTCAATCTAGTTAACAAAAATATCAAATCTACTCTTCGTCGAAAGTACAACATGGGGGTGTGATTGTGGAAGGTCCACCTCGTATGGGTCCAATATCATATCCCTATTTATAATGGAATTTATGATGTCTATCTTTTTCGTCGGGTTAAGTCATAACACCATCTAGTTAAACGTATTCTTTATCGTTCATCTGCCCTGTGCAACGCATAAATGTATGAAAGAATACGGGCACTGGAAAAAACGACTACCAATTTCCGGATATTCCATAACCTTTTTATATGATGGATTTCCGAACCATGGTAAAAAAAACTTAGGTCAATCTAGGAATAAATTTCGTTCTTGCGAGATTAATATATCAGCAAAAAGTTATAAAGAAACTCGTTTAGCTCAGATGTTTAACAAGAGTTAGATAAATTAAGAAGAGCAATAGAGCAAAAATTCAAACATAAGATAAACAAAATGACAAACTCAATTGAGGTTTAAACATATTTCAGTTCAATTTCATCGATTCACAGTTAATACATTGTCATATTTTGCATAAAATCATGCTCCGTTTATAGGCCAGAAAAATAGTTAAAAAGAGGTCATCCAAATAACTTTTATTGGCTATTTATATAGACTTGGAAAATATTGATGTTAATACTAGGTCCGTCTTCCTAAGAGATATGGAGGTAGAGTTTTCCCCAAACGATAATAGTCTTACGCAATATTATAGCATTATATACAGTGAAAATATTATAGATGGAGAAAACCAAGGTGGGGCCAGCTATGACCACGCCACAGTTAAAGGCGTAGAATTAAATGAGAATTTGGAGCACATAAACGATATAAAACATAGAATTAGAGATATAATGCTAAGAAATTCAATTACTGAATATGTTGTAACTAGAGATAGAAATTCTAACAATAAAATACACGTCATGAAGCGAACAGGAGCAGAATCTGTTGGGATTTTTCATTGCAGGCATTGTGCCATGGAATTTGATGACGAAATCCAACTCAGTAGTCATTTAAGGATGCATTATCTCGTTTGATATTCCCTGGATCACTCGATAATGTTTTTGGGTAGTAGGTGGAGTTGCTACTGCTTAGTATACCAGTATAGCAGAGAGGTTTTTAGAGAAATTTCTAGATATTAATTATAAACATTGTAAAGCTTAGGTTTTAATAAAAAGAATGAATGAATAGCAAATGTTGCATGATTCGGTACTTTACATCATCATGAAACAAGGACATTCTTTCTGTTCCTTCTAGCAGACAATATATGAACTACATTTTATTATAGGATAATAGAAGATTCTACTGGATATCAGTTAGCACAGGTATTATCGGAAAGGGCAATATAGACGTTTAATACAGACCTTGAACCGTTGGCAGAGGGAGCAGACAGGATAAACAAGACTTCCAATCTCGAAAATACACTAATTGAGTTGAATAATTCAATTGAAAACAGGGCCTCTCCAATGGATGTAATGATGATTGTACATACTAAAGTTCATCCCAACATACTAACAATATTTAATCTGTCTCAGGTTTAATTATCACAGTGATATATAGTCATGTAGTAGAGTGTTGCAGATTTATTATTTATTGCATGTTTCAGGCAGATATGCAATTTTTATAAAGTGTACTTAATAATATAATTGCAATCTTTCACCCTAGCGTGTTGTTCACTACAATAAAATTATACAAATAATATGAGATAAAAGAAAAACTTGATCAAAAAGAATTCACTTTTAAAAAGAAAATTGACAATTTAGGTGCGTAAATTATGGGGTCCAGAGAAAATGGAATCAATCCTTGCTGCCCTCCATAACCTAAAATTAACTTGATCATAGTTATCTAATACGAGCTTTCATTGAATAATTATGAATGGCGAAATTATTCTGAAAACTCCATTTGTTATTCAAAAGTTCAACAATATCGATACTTTCATAATGACTGTATTTCCAGATTTAGAATCATATCTCAAAGAACAGATAGGACGAGAAATCGAGAGGTCTTCTCTAGATAGTATTGCATATTCTCAACTATAAAGTAATTTCAAGTTATTCATTGTCAGAAATTATTCAAAGCAGCTTGATGAATATCTTAACAAGGAAGCAAGTCATTCTGATAAGGAGGTTATGAAAGAAGTCCTCCTTTCAACGATTTCAATTACTCTGAATGTTACCGATACCAATGGCCATATACTAAACGAAAATGACTATTTGATTTCACTCATAAATATAATTAGGAAATTTGATTTCTGACCTTACGGCGAAGAAGCTTAAGATTATTACTAATAATAAATTATGATCATCAGTGGTCTATATGATAGAATTAACCAAAGTAGAAAGAGAAAATAAGGTATACCTAAATGATAATGTAATTGTCCTGGATAGGGATACTATTACCGCATCTGAGTTGTTTGAAATGGCAGGGTTTTCTTCTTTGGTATATGACATCTATTTGCTACAAAATAATGAAAAGAAGAATAAGAAAGCTAACAAGCCATTAATTGAAAATAAGAAGATAAAGATAGAAACAGGTATGCACTTTGCCGCGAATCTCAAATCGAATTAAGACATATGGGCAGCATAGACTCAGAGGTGAGTTATGCTGGTAATCATTTAGCCATATCCTATAGAAAATAAAATATAGAAAACGCTAACAAAAATCCTAAAGCGCCAGATAACCTGTATGCCATTCGACCTTTTTATATGCTTCTGGTATCAAATCTTCTATTATGAACGCAACAAGATCACCTGCTGCAAAACCTATTAGTATTGATAGATATTCGTTAGGAAGAGGTCTTGCCAGATAAAAGCCTACGGGCCCTGCAATGGCAACTACAACTGCTATAAGTCCCCACCCTTCTAAAATAATCTTTATACTTTTGCCTTCTTCTCTCATCCTTTTAGCTCCTTCAATTGTGGCTGTTAAATTACCAAGAAACAGAGTGAGTACCGCAGCCACAAGTCCTTTCAAATCTAGAGCTACTATTACTCCAATAAAGAGAGCTTTAGGCAAGCTGTCCATTAGCTTTCCTATTACCAATATATTGGCTGAGCTTGTATTTTTCCTAATTCTTCTGCCTTTTTCTTTATACGTTTTTCTTTGAAAAATAATTTTAATTCTTTTTACTACTTTTTTGGCGCCAGTTACTGTTATCTTATTTTTTTTAACAGGTATTTCAACTTCAGAAACAGAGATCTCTTCCTTTTTGGGTTTTTGCTCATTATTTTCCTATTCTAGATTTTAAATAGACTCATTTAAAAGGGGTAGATGTTTTTGTAAAAATTTTCGAGTTACACTAAATGTAAAAGCACCAGCAATAAAACCAATTGCCATTGTAGCAAAAGAACCTATCTCTATAGATTCATCAATCAAAATAAAGGATGTTGTAGAGAAAAAAACGCCTGCAGAAAAAGATGCTAAATCACCTCTTAATCTTTGAGGATATTTAATACCTATTGCTATTAATGCTCCAAATACAAAAGAAGATGCTATAAGACTGGTCATTATCAGAGTCCAATATGCATCTGTTAATACTATCAACTGTTAAACTAACGTACATAAATCTAATAAATAAGTATAAAAAAATTTATGTTCAGTATACAATAATAATCTTGAATGCTTATGTTCAAATCTTTTTGCGTATAACTTTATGAATTGGGTAAATGTAATAATATTATAAATTATTCTGTTTTTACTAATCCTAATACTATATCGAATATTCTTTCATAATTTTCCAATCCTAGTCTTTTTACAAGCATATGAAGATCATTATCATTATCTATTTGCTTTTTATCTTTAACCGCAACAAACTGGTCTTTGTAATCCTTTTTTGAATAATCATAATTCGAATAAAACCAATTCTAGTTATCTAGCAGTCTTTCCAATTTATTTAGATCTTTAGATTATGTTCATCTGAAAGATCTAGCATGGTGATATTCTATCATTATTATTAATTAAGTTGACATACGAATTTCAAAATTGACAGATTTATTATTTGATGATTAATATTGGTTTTTTAGAATGGTGAAACACGTCATGGGATACACTCCCCAGTATTGCTGTTTTGACTTTCCCATGTCCTCTACTCCCTATGACTATAATATCAATATCATTTTGATCAGCATACTCGTTTATTAGAGATGCAACATGATGACCCTCCAACAGTACAGTTTCGTAAGTTGTATCATAAGTCTGAGCTTCTGAATCGACCTTTGCAAATACTTTCTCTGACTCATTTTCAAAAGATTCATTAACTGAGTCTATAACTTTTTGAGATTGAATAAATGGAACCGGTGGGGTATCCAAAACATACAAAACAGCTATTTTTGCTCCCACCTTAGAACCTAAAAATAATCAATGTTTTAGTGCTCTGAAAGAATTTTCAGATCCATCTATTGGAACAAGAATCTTGGAATACATTGAATATCATATTATATCTGCATATAAAAGGATAAAAGCTGCTTCCAATCTGTATTTGGTTTATCAAATTGTTTTAGTCTTAAATGATTCGATCAGGATTTTTAAGATTAGTCAAAAGTTTTAAATAAGATATGAATTGATGGAAAGAACACTTAAGCACAACTCTTTCGAATCAAATTTGGAATTCCATGGATAGAGTTCGACAGCGCATCTCGAAGAATGTTTGAAAATATTCTAAACATTTTTAGAAAATTAGAATTTTGATTTTTAGAGATGTAGAACATATTGATAGAAGTATTATTCTAACAGTGAGATCATTTCAGAAAATGTATTTCTTTGGACATTTATTTTACCTTATGTTTTTATATTTTAAACAACTATTCCAATAAGACTTTGAAATAGAAAATTAACTTATAAGAAACAATATATTCTCTATAAAAGATTATGACAAAACATGAATTAGGTTTTACATTTATTGAGTAGAATGTATTATATGAAAAACAAAAAATAAGGATTGGTTAAGGTGTCGAAATTCAGTTACCATCAGCTTGGAAGAATGTTGCCTACAGCTTCACCCAATTGCTCTAATGGACCTTGTGTCTGGTTTTGTTGCTGTTGTGTCTGGTTTTGTTGCTGTGGTTGCTGTTGTGAATCAGTCATATTTTCTGTTTGTATAATTGTTTGATCGAATGGGATAGTAGTCTGGTTTACAAGTGTCGTAACGGCTGGACCAGTAGTTGTAAACGTAGTATCATTTTCTATTGTGGATAAGGTAGGTGTTTCAGGTTGGACTGATTGATTGCCGAGAGGCTGTAGTAAGGTTGTATCTTCAACAGGATCTGTTGATTGATTTACTCTGATGGTGGTCTGCTCTGCTGGGATTGTGGTTTGGTTTGCTAATATTGTCTCAGGCTGGCCGGTTATTGAAGCTGCGCTTATGTTTGTTGGGAGTTCAGATTGATTTGATGGTGCAGTCTGATTTGTTTGATTTTGAGCAAATGCATTTTGGAAATTTGGGATTGCAAATGAAAATGCAAAAGTCAAGGCGATGACCATTATGATTTGATTTTTTTGTTCATCTATTCTTTATAAAGATAAAAATATAAATAATATCACCTGAAGTCAAATTAATTGTCCAACAGATTAATTCATCAATAATAGATCTTGCCTAATTAGAAGGGATTAACCCTATCGGCTATCCGTGATTACCCTCTGGTTCTATACCTTTGTTACGTAATTAGGTAACTAAAACCTTGCGACTATAACACATGTTTATTCTTTTCCCAGCCAAATAGTTTGAGTTAGGTGACAAAGCACTAATTACTAAAGATTCCTTTAGAATCAAATATAACCAATAAATAAAGTAGTTTACTCTGATTCTAAAAATAAAGTAAAGCCTGTGCCATTGGTTACTACTGATCTAATATCGTAGAAATTCACAAAATGATCAACTGTAGAATTGCATTGGCCAGATGTATCCCATCGCAAAACTACAAATGGTGGAGGGGGCTTGGATTCTCCCAGTATGATACAGGATTTGTTAATATCAGATTGACCATAAATATTCCTAATGTCACTTAAAGTATACGCGATAACAATAGCAGTTAGGGAACAAAACAAAAACATGATAATATTATATTGCATTTCTTTAACATTACGAATAATGGAATCACTATTTAAGTTAAGTATGGATATGATTCCAAAAAATGTAAGATTTACCAAAAGAGAATTTTTATCTTATTTGATTCTTGTATAATGCCTTCGAACCGAGAATGATATTGATAACTATTAAAATGTTGATATACAAGGCAGAATAGTGAACACAATCTTTATCAAATATCTGATTACAGGGAAAAGGTTTATTTTATTGGCGATGATTGAAATTATATTATTTTTCTTATATTTCTTTATTGTTTCTCCTTCAAACTTTGGATCTTTTTCTGACACATTGAGGTATTATATTTCCGCACTTGGCACAGTACTTGCTGTTGTTGTTTCTTTTAATACTCTTGCTCTTCAAAATCAAATGAAAAATATGCCTAGCAACTTATCTCAAGTACAAGAACAAATAGATAAAACTGACGATTTGCTAAAGCCTATTCTGCAAAGAATGCAAAATAAATCTCTGTACAAAGCCAGAGGTCATAATAATGGCGATGATAAAAACCATGAGCCTAATACAGAGAGTGAGAGGGTGGATAAACAAGGGGACCAAAATATTGACAGTAATGAAAAGAGTGATGAGTTAAAGGCCTTTCAGAATGCGACGGGAAATTTTACCGATGCCTTTAGAAGTATGATTATTATCGTAAAGGACACAACAAATAATATTTTCCAAGAAAAAAATGGCGATACTGGGAAAAAAAGAGATTCACTCCAAGACATTTCCAAAAAAATTTCTACAGAGTGTACTAAAATACTCTCCGCTTACGAAAAAACAAATCATTTATTTGCCTTCATTCTAATGTCTACTACTCCATTTATCCAGGGATTAAAATTTAATGTGGATATAGAAAATGATGCAAATGCCAAATCCCTATATGAATCCCTAAAAAGGCTCCATGTTTTAAAGAGCATAGGTTATTCTATCTTTGTCCGAAATACCCTTGCAGATCTTTCCAAAGATTTGCTTGTTTCTTCAATTCCTGTAATTACATTCATAGGCCTTATCTCTTCAATATCAAATTATGAAACCTACGATATATTTCTGCTAAGGGTATTATTCGCAATTAGTATTTCGATTGCTGCTATTCCCTTTATGTTATTATTTATAAGGACTATTCCTATACTACATTTGATTAAGACTTCATCTACTATACCTTATTCTAGAAAGTGACCTATAATAAAATCAATAGAAATTAACTTTCTTTCATATTTGATATGGGGATATCAAATTTACCTACTCTCTATTTAATTTGGTTTAGTTTGCAGTTTTGCTTTTCTACACTGGAAATAGTCATCAAATCTTTCAATTCTATCTTTGATATACCGCATCTTCCTTTCTATAAGAATTTTTTCCCAAGAGGAATGAATGTGACGATCTAGTGTTAGAAACTCACAGGCTTGCGGGTACCATCTTCCACCGTCAGTAGAAACACGATGTTTTCCACTATCTTTGACCAGCCCTGATATGAAGCGTTCCGCAACAAACATGTTCCTTTCATTTGATTTATTAGCTAAAAAAGTGCGAGAATTTCCCTATTTTTTGGTTCTATGGCTACCCACAACCAGATATATTCGGAGCCAACTTAAGCAATGTCTCGTCAACTATGTATTCGTCGATTTTCTTTCTTTTGATAGTAATTCCATCAGGTTGGTACTTTTAGATCCAATCCCTTATTGCAGTATGGATAATTGACAAATCTGGATAAGGCTTTAGAAGTTTTTCTTAAGGAAAAGCCAGGAAAATAAAGATGTATGGCACACATTACATCCTCCAGTCTTATTCTATTTCTTGTTTGGCAGATCATAAATGATAAGTGTGATGGAAATCTATAGCTTTTTGGTGAACTTTACAGAGCCTTTCTATAGTGTGGAACCTTACTTATAGGACTGATATCGTCCTGAAGCCCATCGGGGCCGGGTCAATAATAAATCTAAAGTTCTATGTCATTTTTGCCGGATATCCATTCGGTCCATTGCGATAGCGGGTTCTTTGAAAGCCTTGATCAAATTAGGATAAAAGGAAAAAGACCAGTACTACTAAAAACACAATGGAAAGAACATGGAATTGCATTTATTGACCATAAATTGGTAGCTTTTCCTATAGAATGTTAGGATGTTATAATTTTATATGATGAAATCTGACAAAGGATATTTATATTAACCCACCAACCATTGATGCGAGTCAAAGAAAAGAGGACACTTACTACGATTTAGAATGGTTTAATCGACAGTGCTATCCCGCAATTTAACAATTCCTAATCAACATAAATTCAATTGAACTTTATGATTACTTATCCCTATTTGGAAATAGATCTCCTATAAATTCATAAAATGTAAGTTCAATTAAATACATAGCGTTTGACATTTCAATTACGCTATCCCATAAATACTGTTTACATTCTATGGAATTTACATCAACAAACAAATACTTCTCCACACTAATGATGGAATTTTCAATTTTGCAGAGTAATCTGATTGGTGAAAGTATCTTGTGCACTCGAATAAAAAGATTATTCTGAACATCCTCCTTGAGATGCTCAAAGTCACTTCTATCCTTGGGGTTAAATGCTACGCTCATACGAAGTAAGAACCCGTCCTTAAGATCAGCATCTGAAACTATTTCAAAAAATTTTACATCCTGGTTTGGCGGAAATACCTTGACATAGTACTCTGAACTATTACTCAGTTTTTCCTCCTTTATAACATAATGGTAATCTTTCAACCATTGAAGAATTGTGTTATATACTAGATCTTTGTTACTTCCAGCCAACGTGTTCTGTTGCGAGATCAAATATTTAAAGAGATTGAATCTATCGTTGTCAATCTGAAATATAGAGGTGCTATTCTAAATCTCCTTTAGCATCAATGGCAAAGGATAATATCATTTCCCGTATCAACGGATAACAAGGATCAAATCCTTAATTAACAAAAACCATATAGAAAAGCCTCATCATTTGAGTTGTAGTCAAAAATCAATAATCAAAGGATTTTAACCTGTTATTAGGTTTCTAAAAGGAGTTGAAAGACAGGATAATTCAAATTATGGTTCAAGAGTAAAATTTCTAACACGGAACAATTACCGAAACGATATTAAAGATGCACTAATGATTGTTGCGCAATTCTCTGTTCGACGGTGATGTAACCATACGTTTTTGATCTCCCCTATTATTAAGAATATTAATTTGATTGTCAAACATTACGGATTTGAGAAAATCGTCAAGAAATGAAAATTCTCAATGTCACGTGATCATGATAAATCTGGAGTTGGTTGCCGGGCTTCTAGTTAAACATTTGTTACCAATAGTTAATTAACAGTTACAATTTTATTTAAGGGTAATAACAAATTGATTACATTCATTTCGTTTTTCTAAACCGTATATGCTAATTTCAAGTTAAAAAAAAGGATTGAAACGCCAAACTACTGCATCTATATTCTGTCGCAATCCTACGCATTAATAGATATTTTTTTTAATGTTTGATAGGCCGATCTTAGTTTATAATTAGCTCAGAATTTAACAATCATACCAGAAATGACAGAATTAAGTCACAAATCAGGTAGATTGTTAATTATGGTCGGATTCATATTGATGATTATGGGAATCATATTTCAGTTACAGAGTATTTCCTTGCTTGGGCCTTCTTCTTCTTTTATGTACGCAAATCAAGATTGGACATTTAATGGTCTTATTGTTATCGGGGTAGGGGTAACCGTCCTGGTAATCGGACTATACCTGAAAACAAGAAAGGATAAGGATCCCTCAATTTCCTGAAGAAGATTCTTTTTATAAGGGCCCAAATTTTGATTCTTACAACTAGAAGATGCTAATGTGTCTAGTTTCCATTTTTCATCAGATATAATGTAAGAATTTTGATTCTCTCTTGATCGTTACTAAATAAATCTATAAAATTAGATGTATAATTATGCGGTACTTCTTCAATTATTCTACCTACATAAAACCCTAAATCGGTAAAAGTCTCAATAATCCACTCTTTCCAATGCACATAATCACTGTATCTAACCGGTGAAAAAAGCTCATCCGTAAATTCAGTTATTAACAGCAGATGACCATTTTTCTTAATTTTGTTTAATATGGTCTTGTATATTGGTCTCCAAAATCTTTCATTTTTACTATCAATATATTTTGGATGTGGTAGTATGGACAAAATTTCATCCGCTGAATAATCCGGTAAATTGGCAATTATCTCCTCGAAAGGACTACTCACAAATAACAAATTATGCGTCCGATTCGAATGGGAGGAATTATTTTTCCTATACTGGGAACCATCTATCTCTATTCCAAGATAGAAAGTATTCGCGTCCTCATCTTTAGTTGATAATTGATAAAGCAGTTTTCCATCGCCGCAGCCCAGCTCAACTATCAGTTTATCATATTTGTTCAAAAATGACATGTCCATGCAATGGTCCATTTGATCAAGAAATATGTTAGATTTAAATAAATACATACAGATCTTTTTGTAATTTTGCATACATGATTTATCTAATCTTTTCAGATATTTTAGCAGACAATAATTATGATTTTCATGCCGAAATTGAATGTACAAGCAAGTACAATTCATTATGAATGAGGAAAGGAAGGTTAAGGAAAAGTAAATTCATTACTAGGTATAATGTAAATCATGGTTCGTGATTTTTATAATCAAGTTATCTTGATTACTGGTGGCACAGGTGCTTTAGGCTCTAAAGTATCTGAAGCGTTTCTGAATTTCTCTCCAAGGGCAATCATCATAACCTTTAGATCTGAAACAGAAATGCAAGAATTGAAGGCTAAAATCCTTGGCGGATTTAATAGGGAACAAAAAGAAAATCACCATACGCTAGTTGAATTTATTAAAGTTGATATTACTCATGAGGACGAGGTCAAAAGACTAATCTCGAATATACTTGAGAAATTTGGACAAGTCCACGTTTTAGCAAATGTAGTTGGTGGGTTTATTGGTGGCAAAAATGTAATCGAAACAAGTGAGGAAGAATGGGATAAAATGATATCGATTAATCTAAAATCTGCTTTCCTTATAAGTAAACATGTTTTGACTTCAATGAAAGAGAAAAAGTTTGGAAAGATTGTTCATGTATCTTCTGCAACAGGCGCTAAAGCAAATGGTAATGATTCTGCGTATGCAGCATCGAAGGCAGGACTTATAAGACTTGTTGAATCAATGGCAGAGGAGATAAGGAATCTGAATATAAACATTAATTGCGTTCTTCCGACCATTATAGATACAGAATCAAACAGGAAAGCTATGCCTGGCTCCGTTTTTTCAACTTGGATACCTCCCGAGGAATTGGCTGAGGTAATTTGTTTCTTATGTTCGGATGGTGCTAAAGTAATCAATGGGGTCTCGCTCCCAACCCGAGGAACCTCATGAAGCTCACAAATCTTTCTACCCATTTTATGAGAAATCGACTATAGATTACCTAATATCAGCTGACAGAATCAATCCGTGTTCAGCCATTTTTAAAACATTGAGATAACGATTAAAGAAAATCTATCTAAAAACATTGATTGTCGTTAACGTCAATCGATCCATGAGCTTGGATAATTTTCAGGAATTCATTTAGTTTTGCTTCAGTTGGTTGATATTTAAACACAATGGAGCCTACAAAAATTGAGATCCATCATTTATGTAAGTGAATAATTTATTTTTGAGAATATATTATAGAATTTATTTAATAACAATTTACTATACCTAATTGTCTAAATTAAAATCAACTCAAGATCTTAAAGGATGATCATATTACCATAAGAAAAATTAAGGATGTTGCTTTAAAGTGCTCACAGAGACTGTATGAGACCAACTATGTTCCTATAGAAGATATAGAAGTTATTTCAGTGGTAACAGAGGAATTTGTTGATTATTTTCACCATGGAAAAGAAGATACGGCTTAATTTCCTGAAACTACAGAAAACAGCGAAATTTCAGAAGACGTATGGAAATTTCTGAATGAGCATGAGTTTGGAGAAGAGTGGCTATTATGATTAGGAAGGCAGTAAATAACTGAAAAATCGAAAATCAGAGGCCGATCAGGATGAGGAGCAGAGGAAACGTCTTGTAGAACCTATTGCAAGATTTTTGAAAGTATATGCCATCTTTATTGAGGATAATACTGGAAAGGAGGATAAAATTATTCGATATAACTGAAGAAGGCAAAATTATTTCAAAAAGTGAAGACGAATTGCTGTTGAAGCATTACCAGTCATGTATGACTCATGCAGATGGAATAATAAGAATAGAACAAATGATTAACTTAATAAATTATTTTGAGGATAAGGAATGGATTAATGATTGACTCCATCCACTCTCTATCTACTCGAAAAACATTGTTTGGTTGATTTTAAAATTCCCAAAATTTTGTAGTTGGTAATCTTCATAAAGATTCTCCAGTCGATTTTTCCTTTACAATGGTTGTAATTCTAATAGTTTCGATCCGGATTCTCGGTATCTTAATTGGACTAGTAAAAAATTATGGACTAAGATGTATTACTGTATGAGGGAAAAGATAATGAAATGAGTTTTACCTGAAATCTAAAAAACGACTATCAGTTAAAGCTGAAATCTATTCCCACCGATCTCATTGTATCTTCTACATCATCTAATATCCCATCTACACCAGAGCTGGATGATCCTGAACGGTCATCGTTGTCGTTGTCAAAATCAAATCCAAAGTCAGAATCATCTAAACTGTTTGAGAAGCTAAATCGATCCATAAAACTATCATCTTCGTCATTGCTACTCCAACTGCTACTGCTACTGCTTGAGTCATCATCATCGTCATTGCTACTGCTACTGCTACTTGAGCCGCTACTTCCGGACCCAGTAGAACTGCTTGCAGTTGTCTTGCAACAGATTGGGCCATTTCCTGTATCTTGATTGAATTGTTGAATTTGTGCAAAAGGTTGTGATCCACTTAATGCCTGACTCATATTACCACTATTTATGGTTGAATTTGAAGACTCTAGCATCATGTTATAGCTAGATAACTGTGCTTGTGTAAAGTTAGTAGCTGTAATATTTACAGAGTAATAAGCCTGTGATGTTTGGGGACCATCTAAACAAAGGATTTTAGATGTTATTTTGTTGTTTCCTTCATTGATGTTTGTATAATTACTTGATACTGTGTATTGCCAATTAGAATAATCATTGTCTCCTTGTACTCCTGTAGGTTTAACATTCTGATATGGT
>JBGTFK010000049.1:0-6038 GCA_041747305.1 Candidatus Nitrosocosmicus sp. | reverse complement strand
GTCAATCTCAAAAATCAAGTCAAAACAGTCAAGTAATTTCCGGTGGAAGTTCATTCTTATCTGGTAATAACTTTAACTTCCAAGGTCAATTCAACAGCGGAAATAACGCATTAGGACAACTAAACGACTAATCCTTTTTTTTATTCTTATCAGTTTGTTCATCATTTACCAAAATAAAGATGCTTTTTGTATCATTTAGTAGGATTGTCAAAATGAATGCTTGATAAATTGCAGATATTTTCATTATATGACTTTCGTCACTGGGCAGGTCCTCGAACCCTAAATACTCGTGTGTAAGATTACTAAACAGTTTATTTATCCGTTCTGAATCAGGAATAAGCTCTTCATTTAACAGGTTTTATCTCTCTGTTATGATAATCAAAAAAAACCGTAACCAATCCTTTACAAGCTTCTTTAGTTTGCAATTCTTCATCCTAAATGGAAAGTAATCGTCAAAACATTCAGTTCTATCCTTGATTTACTTGATCTGGAGAATCTGACTAAATTATATCTCGTTTATTTAGATCTTTGCCATAACTTCAATAGATGGAGTTTAAATTTTTCCGAATTATTGTAGGAGTGTTATGTTATTGGTGATTAATGGCATACAGATTTAATCCTACCCAGTTTGTTAATTAATCTCTCTGAAATAGACCACATTGGCTGAAAACCAAGAACATTCATTAATATTTATTTGAACAAAAACATATGGTTTACGTTTTTTTGGATAGAACAAAGAGCGATATAATAAAGCGTGACTATACATCCTACTATAGCAATACAATACTTTATTTTCTTCATATAAAGATATATGATCTCAACAATTTTGTAATATACGAACCGAACATGTGTAAATCTTTTAAAAATTTAAGATCCGCGATGATAATTAGCTAGACATCACATAAAATTTTCAAGACGGAACTATATGGCAAAACTATTTGAGTTTTTATATAGTGGCGTAATGTAACCTAGCAAGATGACGATCGCCACATCAAGTAGACAAAGAATAGATTAGAAAACCCAATAAAAAACATGGTGAAGATATTCTTTCATATATACTTCCAATCTCAACTAGCATATTCAATTTTTTTTAAGAATCAATTGATTTTATCAGTATGGTAAATTACTTTTATTACTCTCTCTGGTAATTATTTAAACATCTTATTCTATCTTGATTAGATACTTGTACCACAAATTATATTTAGACTACCTTTATAAAACTATGTACACCTACACATATACTGTAGGTTTATTCAAAAACCAGTGTGGGATGGAACTGAAGGCACAGCCAGCAATTAGACCAGGTGGCTCTTTAAGTCCATTCTGCATTGTTTAAACTTGCTTCTACATAATATTGGTATCATTTGATTTTCTTTATTACAAATATCTTTATAATTTGTCCAAGAGTCTATGTTATCAAAATTCTTGCCCAAGAAGTATCTGAAATTAATCCGTGAGTATATAATGAAGATTTTGGATTTTAAATCATGAAGATGCCTAATCATACGATAAATGAAATTAGGGAGTATGCCTGGGAAACAAGACCGTAAACAGCAATGTGAGATTGCCAGTGCTTGAAGATATAACAACTTCTGCAACATGGTAATTAACAAAGTTCAAACAGAAATCCAATCATCCTGTTCCTTTTTCAAAGGCCTAATGATTACTCAATGGTTGATTCTTTTAAGTGGTATAGATCACATACAGTTGTGGAGAAAATCCCATAAATAGAAAATTAATTCAATTATATTCAGTAGTTAAATATCGTATTTATATTTGATATATTAGAATATCAAATGATACTTTGATACTGTGTGGTTGATACCAACGAGATGTTAATATAAATAGTTGTTCAAGTGTATGTCTAATAGAAAATGATAGAGTATTCAGAATCAACGGTTATAGGTCTGTGGTTAATATTTATATCAGTATCAATTTGTATATCATTTAGAAAGTCTATATTTAAGTTATTTAGAAACAAAATTTAATAATACTTGATTCATAATTCTTGGCTAGTTGAAACTTTACTAGTACGATTCTCTAAATCAAATGGATTGTCTAAATAAAGAGACTGGCCTACAGTTAGATACTTGTATCAATTTTCTTTTAAAGTAGATACCATAACAAAGCCTATGGAAAATTATTCTATAAACCAAAAAGTGTCTTTATGCAAAGTTCCTTCTTTTATCGTGTACTCTGTTAAGTTTACGGATGATAATTTTTTATCGATTAGTCGTTTAATATCCAAAAATTACTAGATGGTAAATTGGAGGTAATTGATTACGGATGAAACCGCTAAAGAGAATTTTGAATCTTTAATTGTTGTTAGAGTAAGTGGATGGCAGGATCATAAATGTCAGAGATTAATTTTAATCTTCTCAACTACGTCAGTGCTCTATTTAATACGCCAAATCTAAAAAGTTACGTTAATTCTCCTTTAATTACCAGGTTTTTAGGAGATAAAATGTTACTGTGGTTTAAACATTCATCAAAAAACATTAAGGACGGTATTATTTATCCACAAGGAACGATAATAATCTCAAATCATTTGGGGAAGGACATTGATGTTGAACTGTTGGATGAGAATCGTACGGTATTATCTACACCAATTGAAAATGGAGACACTCTTTACACTAGACAATCTCCTGAGGTTTACACAATTGTAATTACGCCTGAAGGTGAAAAACAATTGAAAGAACAGTTTGAACTGAGAGGTTGCTTAGCGCTTGTTGTTCTTGAAAGTCCTATTAGAAACAATGTAGAGATCTTGTTAACTCAGTGTTCTGGAGTTTTATCTAGTTTGTCAGATGGATTTGAGTTTAAGAGCAATAAATCTTTTGCAAACCTACTTGAATCAATCAGATAATTGGTTGATAGGTTATTTCGTAAACCTAAACCAAAATTTCATCATATTTCTCTAAAGTCTAGGTTAAAATTTCCTCAGGGAGACTATAAGCGAATAAAACTAAACACATCTAGTATAATAGAATGGAATCTTCCTTCCACTAGAAATCAAGGATTAACATACAAGGGTAAGATATCTCTCCGCTGAACCTACGAAATAATTGAATATCCTAATGGAACCGTCATGATTACGGTTGGTTCATCCCAGGAGCCATACGAATGGTATTCGAGGGATGATTGGCTGGAGTTGATGGAAGGATGCGGTTCAATACATCAAATACTCAAGGATACTCTCGGTGTTTCTGAACCTCTTATACACTCAAGTGCCTCCCAATGGAATGTAATTCAATTAGACATAGGATACGTTTGTGAGATAGATAATGCCGCTAATCGACTGAACATATCAAAGATGACTGTAAATGGAAAAAAGCTATTGGAATAATATAATTCTCAAAATAGAAAATGAGAATAATAGTAATAATATAAGAGAGAGATGAAAATAGTAAAGGCATCAATTAGAAGTTCGCATGGGGAACTTTCTCATGTTTTTGTATCTTTCCTTTTTTCTGTGATGGTAAGGTGGAGTGAGTGAATCGAGTGCTTATACGATCCATTTCCGCTGTCACCATCATGGTTTTCAGAATGTGGTTTAATGACCGTGATCCAGATTTATTCCAATAAGATACTTATCACATGATTGTAGCCTTTACTATTACCTTTCGTCTCCTCTATGGTTTGGCCGTCCTGAGTTTCACATCATAAATTTAGGTAGAATTAGATAGAAGAAAATACTATTTATCACTGATCTAGATTATCATTTCTTGTTATATAAGTAGAGAAATTAAGAATCTGTATGAAAAATGGAAGATTAAGTCATATCCCTAGTTTGTTTTTTATTTCTGACAGTTCCAAACTCATTTCTGATAGTTTATCTGATCTCTGTTTGTAATAGTCCACTTGCTTTTGTAATCTGTTTTCGTTGTTTATAGTTAGCAAATCCACAGCCTTTAGATATTCTTCTAATATTTCGTCATCTTGTGGTTTGTAATATGCTTTGTCTAAACCTGTTGAGTGTCCTACAATCATTTCTCTAATTGTTTTATCAAGTTTTGCTCTTTGCATCTGTGTTACTGCAAATATACGTAAAGAATGACAGGGATGGATTTCATTTTTATGTTTAGCCCAATTGCTTCTTTTTTCATATTCTGTAAGCCCTTGTTCCTCTACTAACCTAATTCTATCTCTATATCCTGCTTGTTCTAAGGATTTTATAATAGCTCTTGCAAATGTTTTAGAGACTATGGAAATAGAAAATATTTTGGATTTTGGTAAGTTGAGAAGGTATTGTTGATCTTTATCAAAGTTTCTTACAAATAAAGCGGATTCTCCAGATGACCAATTACCTGTTTGACTGTCTCTTTTTAGATTATCACCATGTCGCTTTCTAAACTCTAAATATTCATCTATGGCTTTAGCTGCTTCTGGAGTGCAAAAAGTTGTGTATTTGTGTTTTGGAGAATTAGCATATACTGTAATTTGGTAAACATGATTTCCTTGGTTATCCACAATCCAACTTTTTAGATGTTTTAGCTTTATGTCCGGTAAGGCTCCTACTCTCATACCTGTAGATGCCATTAGTAACGTTGATGCTCTACCCCTTTCATCCAAGCCCTTTAAGACTGTTGAAATTTCTTCGTGGGTATAACTTCTATATTCAAATTTTGCAATGTTTTCACCCATGAATTTGTTTAGCTTGCGTTTGTTAATTGTGACATCGTTTATTTCAAAAAAGTGAGTGATAGCAGCTACAGTAGCATGAACAGAAGAATATGACAAACCTTGTTTATCTTTCATGTCGTAAATGACGTCTATAAGTTCATACTCTATTGTTTTAGGGTTTTTAGAAATAATTTCAGTAAGTGAAAGATTGATGTTATCAGGTCTAGATAAATAGTATTTGTTTAAGGATTGAATGTATTGTTTTTTGGTAATTGGGGATCTGATACTATTAATAAAATTGCGAAAAATGGGGTCAGAAGAATGATCGGGATATTTACGATATTCACCTGTTACTGATTTCGGTTTATCGTGTTTTTGTTCTGTTTGACTCATTACTAGCTATCTAGAAATAGTAGCTAGTCACAATTATTTATGTCCTTATTTCTGTCCTTCAATAACTATCATTGTCAGGGTAGAGCGAACCTTATCTATCTTGCGAATTTTCCAGGTAATAATTTCCCTCAACTTATCCATATTATCGGACGAAATTCTTACTATAATATCATATACTCCAAACACTCCGTTCACCTCAATAACTTCAGGGACTTCACTAATTTTTTTTATAATTTCGCTTTCGGAACCGAGATCACAATTTAACAACACATAAGCAGTTGGCATACTTGTTAAAAGGTGGATAATGTATTAAATCTTTATTAATAAATCTGTATGAAACCTAAGAAGACAACTAGGTTAATGATATATAGTCTATGTCATGCATCAAGTCCAATTTTGATTGCAAATAATTAATATACCCATGCGAAAAAATAATGGTAAAGCGGGGGTCGCCTAGCCTGGTAGGGCGTGGGATTGCTAATCCCATGTTCGTAAGAACTCGTGGGTTCGAATCCCACTCCCCGCGCTTCAAACGTGGGTTCTGCCTATATTGTTATATATTAAAAAGGCAAATTTTGATTATTGAATCTCCAAAGTTATTCCGATGCTGAAATATGTGAAAATTCAAAGGAATCAGTTATTGGCTTGGAAAGAAAAATAGATTCAATTACTAAAAATCTTTCAAAATCTTATTTTAATAAAATATTAAAATACCTCTTAAAATCTAATCCATCCAATGCAAAAACAGTTGTTGACTATATACTAACAGAACAAACGGAAATAAACATCAAAGATTCAACGAAGGAAGGTAAAATAAAAAATCTCGTATGGCTTTCAACCTTCCATGACAATAAAAAGTATATTGTAATAATTATCATGAAATTACTTAAATAAATTAATTTAATAATATGGCTTTAGTATGACTACTATTTTGGCAGCCTTACAAAATTCCCTTTTGGTTTTGGATTCTACAAGAGATGGATGGAAAGTCTATGAGCACTTGAAACAATATAATCTTAATT
>JBGTFK010000048.1:0-4996 GCA_041747305.1 Candidatus Nitrosocosmicus sp. | reverse complement strand
TCCGGAAATTGATTCCATGTTTAGTTCCCAATTTACGAAAGCTTAACCCCGTGGATAAATACTCCGCAATGATACTTTCTTTTAATTCTAATTGATTCATTTTGGTTGACTTTTGTGTCAACCTATTTCAGGACAAGACATAACTACGGTGAAACTGATCCAATAACGGGAAAAATTGGACTTCGATTTCCAGATGGACGCTTTGAGGCGTTTCCAGAGAGAACACCAAAAAAGGTTGAGTACGAATTCAATCCAGATGACAAGAATGATGTATATGCAAAATTATACTCACAAACTGTTATCGACACGATTAATCATATGAGTCTGGCTCGCTACGGTTTAAAAAATTATTTAGAAAAAAGACCTACTGAGAAGGCGACAAGCAAAGAGGAAATGATCATGCAAAATCTTTCACGTGCGGGGAAGAGGCTAATGGGATTTTGTCGAACCAATTTATTTAAACGGTTGGAAAGTAGCGGATATTCATTTCTTCTATCTCTTAGTAGGCATATTCTTAGAAATTACGTTTTCATCTATGCAATCGAAAATAAACTACCAATCCCGATTGGTAAAAACATCTCTCACAACTTAGACGGCTTTTTAGAAGACAGCGACACCGATCAAAGTAAAGAAGAAAACAATCACTTAAATCTTCTTTTAGACCCCAATAAATATTTAAAACAAGCAGAAAAATTATACAATGTTTTTAAGAGCCCTGATAATGAAAAACAATTCGACTGGATTCGTCCTGAGTTCTTTTCAAGCAACCTAAAACAGTCATTGATTAGCGATGGGAATGACATAATAAAAATTCTAGAAATGGGTAAGGATTGGCATCCAGATAATGATAAGCAACTGAATGCTTTATATAACTTGATAACCAAAACACATAAAAATGAGAAGGTACTTGTGTTTACTCAATTTGCTGATACTGCATATTATTTAGCAAAGGAATTAAAAAGCAGAGGTATCAAAAAATTAGAAAGCGTAACTGGTGATAATGAAAATCCTACCGCCCTTGCACATCGCTTTAGTCCCATATCAAATAATAAACCTCAGATTAATGCAAATGATAACGACTTGAGAGTTCTGATTGCAACAGATGTGCTAAGCGAGGGTCAAAATATGCAGGACTCCCATATCATTTTGAATTATGACTTGCCTTGGGCAATAATTAGATTGATTCAAAGGGCTGGTCGAGTAGATCGTATTGGACAAAAAGCTGAGAAGATACTCTGCTATTCATTTTTGCCAGAAGATGGCATTGAACGAATAATTAATTTAAGAGGACGACTTCGTAGTAGAATAAGTCAAAATGCAGAGGTTGTTGGAAGTGATGAAGTATTTTTCGATGGCGATCCTGTGAATATTGCTGACCTCTATAATGAAAGAAGCGGTATGCTTGATGATGAGGGGGGAGATTCAGAGGTTGATTTAGCTTCACTAGCATACCAAATATGGAAAAATGCCATTGACGAAGACCCTTCGTTAAAGAAGATTATCCCTGATCTGCCCAACGTGGTCTATGCAACAAAACAAAATGATTCCGAACCTGAAAAGGAGGGAGTCATAGTTTATACCCGCACTCAAGATGAGAACGATGTATTAGCTTGGATGGATATGAATGGTAAATTAATTACCCAATCCCAACTTGCCATACTTAATGCTGCCAAATGCACACCTAACACAGAACCGAAGTATAGGATGCCGAATCATCATGAGATAGTAAAAAAGGGAATTGATTTTATTAGAGAAGATGAACATACTTCTGGCGGATCGTTAGGTAAAAAGACAGGAGTCAAATATCGTACTTATACGAGACTCGATAACTTCTGTAAGGAAAATGAAGGAACGTTATTTGTCAATGAAGCATTAAAAAAAGCCGTAGACGACATATTTAAATACCCAATGAAGGAATTCGCAAGAGATACTATCAATCGGCAATTGAAATCTGGTATAAGTGATGATGATTTGGCTTCTCTGGTTATATCATTAAGAGAAGAAGATAAACTTTGTATTGTTGACCCTGATGAACAACCTCTTAATCTTCCTCAAATTATCTGTTCACTCGGCTTGACTAACAAATAGGAACATGTCATTAACTAAAAAAGAATTTGCAGGATACGTAAAGGAATATAAGTTCAGGGAACTCTTTAATGAAATGGGTTGGGACAACGACAAAACATCTCAACCAATAGCTGTGGATGGAACCACATATGATTTAAAGGCCGTTGCGGTAAAGAGTGGTTTTAAAATTTTTGGTTGTACTACTTCAAATGGACTAATCCCCGATTACAGCATAAGAAAACAGATCGAAACAAAAGTCACCAGACTATTTCAAGAACACCTAATAATTTTCTTTGACGAAAAAAAACAAGAACAGCTTTGGCAACTGGTAGTTAGACAAGCTGGAAAACCAAGTAAGGTCACGGAAACTCGATACCAGACGACACAAGACCCTGAGCTACTCTATCAAAGAGCATCAGGAATATTTTTTGAACTTGATGAAGAAGAACACATTACTATAGTAGATGTAACGAAACGTGTAGCTGAGAACTTTCATCAGAACAATGAGAGGATTACAAAACAGTTTTATGATCGTTTCAAAAAGCAACATACTGAATTTATAAAATTTATTAAGGGAATTGAGAATAAAGTCAATGCCGAATGGTACGCTTCACTGATGCTGAATCGACTGATGTTCTGCTACTTTGTTCAAAAGAAAGGCTTCCTCGATAATAATAAAAACTATTTGAATGATAAACTAAAGCAGTGTCAGGAAAAGAAAGGTAAGGATAAGTTCTATTCCTTCTACAGAAACTTCTTGTTGCAATTATTTCATCAAGGACTTGGGGCTCCAGATCATAGTAAATCATTAGTAAAGGAAATAGGAAGAATTCCCTATTTAAATGGCGGTCTTTTCGATGAACACGAGTTGGAGAAAAATAATAACAAAATTGAAATTAGCGATAAGGCATTCGATAGTATATTCAAATTTTTTGATGAATGGGAATGGCATCTTGATACTCGACATACCTCAAGTGGGAAAGACATTAACCCTGATGTCATCGGGTATATTTTTGAAAAGTATATCAACGATAGGGCTGACATGGGTGCGTATTACACCAAAGAAGACATCACTGATTATATTAGTAAGAACTGTATTATACCATTTCTTTTTGAAAAAGCACAAAGCAGTAATAAAGATACTCAACTTTGGAAATCCTTTGCAAAGAGTGGAAGAAGATATGTATATGAATCAATTCAGCATGGGGTAGACTTAGAACTTCCCAAGGATATATCTATAGGGATTGATAACACTGATCTAAGAACGGATTGGAATAAATCTGCACCGAAGGAGTTTGCCCTACCTTCTGAGATTTGGAGGGAGGTGATTGAACGTAGAACTCGAATTCAAACCCTTACTAACAAAATTGAATCGTGTGAAATACAAACCATTAATGATTTCATTACCTATAATCTTAATATTCGTCAATTTGCCATAGACTGTATTGCAAACACAGATAATCCTGAATGGCTCAAATCATTTTATCAAGCACTAAATGGGGTTACAATTATAGACCCAACATGTGGATCGGGTGCATTCCTTTTTGCTGCGATGAATATCCTTGAGGAACTATATGAGCAATGCATCCAGCGAATGGAAAACTTTGTAAGTGAAGCACCTAAAGGTAAATTCAAATTTTTTGAGGAAACAATTAATAGGATTAAATCGCCAGAACACCCAAATCTCCAATACTTCATATTTAAAAGCATCATACTAAACAATTTGTATGGAGTTGATATAATGAGGGAGGCTGTCGAAATCGCTAAACTTAGATTGTTTCTAAAACTAGTTGCTTCGGTTGATGCAGATTACAGCAAACCAAATCTAGGACTAGAACCCCTGCCAGATATTGATTTTAATATACGCTCAGGAAATACTCTCGTAGGTTTTGCTAAAAAGAATGAAATAGAGTATGCGTCCAAGTATCTAATAGATGGAGCAGATATGATTGAACCAATTGAAGAAAGAAGCGAAACAGTTGCGATGGCTTTCAGCCGCTATAAGAATATTCAATTAACTCATGGTGAAGACTATAAATCATTTAAGTCGGCAAAGGACGAACTGAATGAAAGATTAAAAGAGTTGAATCTTGAATTGAATACTTTGTTACATAAACAAGCCCAAAGCATTGAATATAAGTTGTGGCTTGAAAAATACAAACCCTTCCATTGGTACTCAGAATTCTACGAAATCATAGTCGAACACGGTGGGTTTGACATCATAATAGGGAATCCCCCTTATGTAGAGTATTCAAAGGTAAGGAAAGACTATGTATTAAAAGATTACGTAACTCAGCAATGTGGAAATTTGTTTGGATTTGTATCTGAAAGGGCAAAGCAGATTATTTCTAATGATGGCTATCTAAGTCTTATCGTGCCAATAAGTGTTATTTGTACTCAGAGAATGGCTACAGTTCAGCGTCATATTTTCAATCAAAACTCAGTTTGGTTAAGTAACTATGGTGAGAGACCTAGTAAATTATTTACAGGTGCAGAAGTTCTTCTGACAATATTTATTGTTGCACCAGAACTAGTTAAACCCCAAACCTACACGACAACTTTTATAAAATGGAAAGCGGAAGAACGTCCAATTCTTTTTACAAAGTTGCACTACATTGAAAACACATTTAAGCCAAAAGAATACACTATTCCAAAGATTGGATTTAGCCTTGAAAACACAATACTTCAAAAAATACACTATTCAAAGAAAAGCCTCGCACATGATCTTGTAGATACTAATAAGCATCGAATTTACTATAGGATTGGCGGGGGAAGGTATTGGAAAATATTTACTGATTTCAGTCCTAGATTTATTTTGAATGGAAAGAATTCCACGTCAAGCCGTGAAAACTATTTATATGCTAAGTCTGAGCAAGACAAGAAAGCGATGATCGCAGTATTGAGCAGCAGCATATTCTATTGGTATTTC
>JBGTFK010000047.1:0-60290 GCA_041747305.1 Candidatus Nitrosocosmicus sp. | reverse complement strand
ACACCTGACACCACACCTGACACCACACCTGACACCACACCTGACACCACACCTGACACCACACCTGACACCACACCTGACACCACACCTGACACCACACCTGACACCACACCTGACACCACACCTGATCGACTGGAATTTCTAACAGCAGTGAATAATTGTGAAACTGATCCAACAGAAACTTTTACAGGGGGATCGTTAACAATTATTACCGATCAAGATTTTTCCCAAGTATATAAGATATCTCCAAATCCATACAGCTCTGAGGATTCTCTATATTTTGTAAATAATGATTTTTTCGATTGTGATTCTGATAATTCGGTGATATCACTAAATGGACTAGATTATTCTTGGTATACAGTAGAAATCCTTGATCAATATAATGTAAACAATACCAAGACATTTGATATTTCAATAAATGAAAACTTTTCCTTTCCTATGATATACGTGTTTGACAGGGAATTTGTACCAAATCTGATGTATGAACCTATACGTTCACAATTTATTATTTGGTTAAATGAAAGTGTTACTACAAATGCAGTGCTAGTGTCGCAAGATTACGTTCAAAATGGTGAAATAAAATTTGTTTTTGATAATCCACCTGGTTTTGTAATCAATATGAATAATAGTGGACAACTTAATGAGAGGGATTTTATGAATAAACTTAGTGAAGATCCAAGGATTTTTGCAATTAATCAAGATTTAAACGGAAAGATCGCCTCCGTTAAGTACAACAATCAAACCGTTCCTAATAGTCTTGAAAGAATTAATGCAAATGTGCTCAATATCACCAGTGAAATATTGCCCGGTACTTTTCCTAATCAATCCGGAGAACTGGATTTTTCAAATGTTGATATTGCAATTTTGGATACTGGAATAAGCCTTGACCATCCCGACCTGAATGTCTACAAGAATGTTTCTTTTGTAGAAGGAGCTCTAACCGGTGATGATGACTTGGGCCATGGGTCGCATATTGCAGGAATAGCCGCTGCAAAAGATAATTCAGTAGGTATAATGGGTGTTGCACCGGGGGCAAAACTCTGGGCCATCAAAATATGTGATGTTAACGGTAACTGTCCTCTATCTTCTCAAATAAAGGGGATTCAATATGTTAATGAGCATGCTGACGAGATAGATATAGTTAATTTAAGCATCGAAAATCCACCTTCAGACAAATTGGATAAAACCATTAACGAATCCCTTTCAAAGGGGATAATATTTGTGGTTGCCGCAGGTAACAGCAATATTAACACGTCATTAACTTCTCCTGCTCGAAATCCTGGAGTATTAACAGTTTCTGCAATATCTGATAGTGACGGAGAATGTGGAGGTAGGGGTAACAGTACTATTGGAGGTCCTGATGATTATGTTGCTAGTTTTAGTAACTATGGAAATAGTATTGATTTTGCAGCACCAGGAGTGAATGTGTTTTCTACCTACAAGGGCCAAGGATATGCATTTGATAGTGGTACAAGTATGGCAGCGCCTGTCGTTGCAGGACAAGCCGCCTTATATAAAAGCATTAAACCTAATGCTACTTCTGAAGAAGTAATTTCTGCTTTGATTAATTCTAGTATTCCGTATACAACTCCTTGTGCAGGAGCTAACTATGGTCATTTTCAAGATGTCCAAAATTATCACAAAGAACCGCTGATCTATTCGCTAAGAATTCCTGAAGTAGGCGATATCTCTACTACACGTTAGTAATAATCGATTGTCTGGTTACATTTTGAGTTGCTATCCGATAATCGGTCGATCTATGCTACTGTTAAATGGATTTTCTTATTCTTGTTTTTTCTTTATCCTATTGAATTTTGAGCTAATCTATTACTAAAACCTCAATTTCGTATTAGATAACGATGTAATAAAATAAATATGATGTCTGTCCAAAAATAGGATATGGAATGCGCAGTATATGATACATATGTTACAAAAAAAGATGGAAGAATAATGCATTTTGACGTGATTGTAGAAGCAAACACCCCTCACGAAAAGGCAATCGAATTCGGAAAGGAGTATCTTGATAGTGTTGATCAAGGAGGACAGAAAATGACTCAAGAGGAATGTCAGTTCTGTCATATTCAAGAGGCACCGCCAGTTGTAGCAAAAGACATTAAAGACTCTGGTTATTACATTCAAAAAATGGAAGGTTGCCCTTAGAACCACAAATTCTAATATTTTGATTGGATTACCCTCAAACACTTATTTATGGAATCCATGTCAGATGGTGAATTTTACAAAATTTATCAATAGTTTAATAAAAAACTCCCTCATAATTCCTTTGTTTTGACTAGTGCTATGATATATGTTGCTTAAATTAAGTTCAAATGAAAATTATCGCACGATGGTAAAACAGATTTACTTTGATCAAATCCTAATTGCTTTTATTATTTAATATTATTTACCATCGGAAGAATCAACCTACATGACCTTATTTTTTTCAAGCCCGATTGGACTTGGACACATAACACGAGATATTGCAATTGCCAAGGAAATTGCCAAGTCATTTAATTATTATGATTTCGATTTCATTACTGGTTCTAAGGCTTTTGATTTTTTATGTGATGAGAATGATTCTTCCTCGGAAGAATCAAAGTATAACGCCTATAATCTATATTTTCCTCCAGAGTTTTCAATAGACGAGGGGAAGTTAAAAAACAGCTTTTTATGGTTATTAAAATACGTCTCTTACTTTCGAAAATCCAAAGTAAAAGTAAAGAAACTATTATCCACATATACCATGGGTAAAAATTGGAGAACTGTTCCTTTAATCATAACAGACGAAGATTTTTCCTCTCTATCTGTTGGGAAGGAAATGAATATTCCAAGAATCCTTATTACAGACATACTTAGGACTCACTTTATAAGAACTGGGATATTGTCTAATATTGAAAAATATCTCAACAATTCAATGTGCAATTTGATAAAGTCTAGTGATTGTGTTATTATTCCGGAATTTGGAGATAATCGAGATAATCTATTTTATGTGGGCCCGATAGTTAGAGAGATAAAAACAACCAGAGATCAATTGCGCAAAAAGTTTTCGTTTAATAAAATTACAATTTTGATAACTACCGGAGGCACCTTGGCAGGACACTATTTAACAAAAAGAGCTGTCGAAGCCTTTGAGAGACTACAGAAACGATTTGATTGCGAATTAGTAGTGTCTTTTTCATCTGAAATTTCACTTATTTTTCAAGGAGATAAATCTTGTAGGAATATCGGGTTTGTAAACAATATCCATGAATATGTATACGCAGCCGACTTGATTATATCATTAGCAGGAAAATCTACAATAGATGAAAGCTTGGTTTACGGTACTCCTGGTATTTTTATTCCAATTAAGAATCATTTTGAGCAAGAGGACAGGGCCCGGGAAATGGGGTTTTCTTACGATGACATTAATAAGCTAGACACAATTATGGAAGAAAATCTTTCAGGCTTACGTCTAAAAAAAGAAAAGCAGATGCCAAACGGGGTCTCGACGGCTGCCAAGCTGATTAACGAATATCTGAATAAATAATAACAGGATATTGTATTAATTTTTGTATTGGAGCCATTAGTAATTGCAAAATTCGGCGGATCAGCTTTAGGGGTAAACGGTGCTAAGATCCCCATTATAATCGATAGGATAAGGGAACTAAAGAAAAAATCAAAGATCATTTGCGTGTTTTCTGCTCCTCTTACAAATTATGAAGGAAAGAATATGTCCATGACTGATGTTGCTATCCGGATTTCAAAAAATTACGCTTCATCTAATCCGGTAGATATAGATGTTCTAAAAACGGTTTATTTGGAAATCTCTAATAAATATTTATCAAATGCTGATAGACTAAATTTTGAATCCCAGTTAGAGAGGTTTAACAAAACTGTATTAATTTCTCTCAAACAAGTGGCAGAAAATCGCCGATTTGTTGATGTAAGTCGCTCACGAATTCTTGCTTATAGCGGCGAAATAGTGATCTCGCTTCTAATGGATTATATTCTAAAAAGTAACGGCATTAAATCCTCCTGTGTGAACGTGAATGAATGGCCAATAGTTACAGATGATAATTTCGAAGCAGCTAGTTTCTTGCTAGACGAATCTAAAAATCAGTTAGATCCACTAATTAGGTCAGTCAAAGAGAATGATGTTGTATGCATCGGTGGTTTTATTGGAAAAACAGTAGACGGCCTTGAAACCACTTATGAAAGAGGAGGAACTGATAGATCGGCTGCGGATTTGGGGATTTTATTATCATCGCAGTTTAACGTTATTCTTGATTTTGAAAAGGACAATTCCGTATTAAGTGCAGACCCTAAAATAGTTTCGAAAAATCTTCATAACGTCAAGACTCTATCTTATAATGAAGCCAAACTTGCAGGCATGTTTGGTATGAAAATTTTGGATCCAATAGCCATTAAAGATATAGATGATAATGACTTGAATTTAACCATTTTAGTTACTAACATTTCGAACCCTTCTAATTATACGCAAATACTAAAACGATTGTCAGATAATGAACTCGAATCTGAAGCCAAAATTAAGATTGTTACTGGTAAAAAAAACTGTGCTATCGTTAGAATGGAATCCGTAGCTGCATCTCATATTGCCGCATTATTTGAGAAGCAAAGACAATATCATGATTTTATTATGTTATCTCCTTATAAAAAAGATAATTTGGAAATGACAAGGTTCCTATTTTTGGACGGTGACTATGTAAAAAGACATGAAAAGGTATTCCGCTCATTTTATCCTAAGGTTGAAATGGTGTATGGAAGAGGGGTGGTTACTCTTATCGGCGATTCCATGTGGAAAATTCCTAAAATAGTTTCTGACACCAGTAGTATCGTTAGTCAGCAAGACATTAACATACTAAACATAGATGCACAAGAAGAGACTTCAAGAATTCTCATCCTGGTAGAAGATCAAAATGTTGAAGAAGTCATTAGATCAATACACTCAAAAGGCTCGATCATAAATTAGTTACTCTATTCTGGTGTACTAACTATGATAGAAAGTGATAAAATTTGGATTGATGGTAATTTAATTGATTACGATGAAGCAAAGGTACATGTATTAACGCATGGATTGCACTACGGGACCGGCGTATTTGAGGGAATTCGTTCATATGCAATTGCAGAAGGTATTGCCATATTTCGATTAGACGATCACGTAAGAAGATTGTTCAATAGCGGAAAAGCTTACTTTATGAAGTTTGAGTATTCGTTTGATGAACTCAAAAATGCTACTGTAAAAGTAGTTGAGGCGAATAGATTGGACGAATGCTATATTAGGATCATTGCGTTTTATGGTTATGGTAAATTGGGGGTTAACCCTTTGCCCAATAAAGTATCTATAGCAATATCTGCATGGAAATGGACTGAACATATTAAAAAAGAAGACATGGAGCAAGGGATTCACATCATGGTATCTTCTTGGGAAAAGATGGGAATAAAATCAATGCCTACACATGCAAAAGGAGTGGCAAATTATGCTAATTCTGCATTAGCAAGAATGGAAGCTTTGAAATCCGGTTTTGATGAAGCGGTAATGCTGAATTCTAACGGTTTTGTTGTGGAAGCGAGCGCGGAAAATATCTTCTTTGTAAAGGATGGAACATTGTACACTCCGCCAATTTCTACCGGAGCGCTTGAAGGAATAACTCGAGATACCGTTATTGAAATTGGTAAGGAGAACGGTATTAACCTTTGCTATGATAACATTACTAGAGACGAACTTTATTACTTTGATGAAATATTTTTGACCGGAACTGCATCAGAAATTGTTCCGGTAGGATTCATTGATCACAGGATAATAGGTAACGGAGGAGTTGGACCGATTACAAAAAAAATTCAACAACATTTTGAAAACATAGTGAGAGGTAACAATCAAGATAAACGTAATTGGCTTACAATTATACAGTAAAGTTGATGACCTTTCTTCTTGAAATCTGGTTTTTCTTTCTTACACTAAAACAAAATGTCTATTAATTGTCGACGGTTAATTAGACTTTAAAAACATGATTTCATATCTTTCTCATTTGTAAATGGATGGATAGATGGATGGATGGAGACTACGACATCGGAGAGTTGAGCTGTGTTTTTATGAGACTTTTGCGTTTTTCATCCTATGAGTGGGCGGGCGGGCGGGCCGTATACAGTATTACTACTTTTATTCGATTTGTCTACTATTTGAGTCAAATCCAATGTCCACACAACGTATGTGACTTTTAGATCATATCGATCCGATATTCATCCAATAGCATTCCATATCCTTTGCAAAGACGTATCATACCTATAGCCTGTATTAAAATGACCTCCTTCAAATTCCATATATTCATGATTTATACCCAGATCTCTGCATCTTTTACTAAATATTCTTGATCCTATGGTCAGATTAAATTCATCGTTACTCCCACAGTCAAAATACAGAAGTTTCATTTTTTTCAGACTGTCTGAAAAATCACTTACTTTGTTGATGGGGTCAAATTCTTTCCATAGTTTCCATATGTTCTCTTTGAATTCTCCTGATTCTATATCAAAAGGTAAATCCGTGTATAATTCGGGATTGTTTAAGTTCGGAGAATAATGTGCAGCCATTGATATAATACTTAGTGTCGTAAAGTCTTTTTTCTCGTGTTTATTAGCCTTATTCCAAAAGTCAACAAGCCACCTTTTAGGACTCTTGTACTTTCTTAACACATCAATTGCGATCGGAAAATCTGGTAGATAACAATATTCAAACGCCGAATCAAAGGAATGTGCTGCTACGGCACTAAAAATTCTTGGATTACGCATCCCTAAAGAAAGAGACCCAAAACCGCCAGACGATTTTCCCAGAACAGCTCTTTTTGAAACGTTATAATTTGAATCTATGAAAGGAATGATTTCATCTATAATGTAATCTTCATACCTGCCCACAGCCGCGGAATTGATATATTGGCTACCTCCTAATCTGTTAAAACAATTTATAATTACAATAATCATTTTCCCACATTTTTGATCCAAATTTAATTTCTCCAATCTCTCATGAATGGGCATCGAAAAAGGATTCCAATTAATGGTAGAAAAATTATCATTTCCATAAGAAGGTAACAAAAAGATAGTTGGATACCCTGCTGATGAACTCGGCGAGTAATTATCCGGAGTGTAAATTATTATGTCCCTTTCATATGGATCCTCTAAAGGATTATTTCTTAATATTTTGCTTTCAAGTTTTAAGATATCTATCTTCCCGTTCAATTTTTTTATCCATATCCGGGATATCTCTCTTTTATTTTCCTTTTTATATTTGAAGCCAATTTTTCTGATACGATATCCTGATACGAGCTCTTTCCAATCAGGTTTTTACTAGTATATAGGAAAGGTCCATATAGATAATCCGTGCCACTCGTAGGCACCGTTGGCTCCGAGGAATTCAACATCAAATTTAATTCCCGGTTAATGTATTCTGTATTTTTCTTGGACAACATTTCATGTTCTTCAGAAATTTTTTTAAACATATTCATAATAACTGGGGGATCTATTTTCCTATATCCAAAAGGGATGATTTCCTCATCAAAGGTTTTCTTCATCCTGATTGGGTCCATATCCAATCTTGTACCAGTTATAATCGGAGATGGTTTATAGATAGAATCAATTTTTAATTGCCAAGATTCCTCAGAGTTTGTCACTGTTGCATCAAAAAATCCATCGCGGATTGAATTCGTGGAAATGACGAAATTCCAATTTCTAGGGTTTGCTGAATATTTTTTGAATATCTGCTTGGCCAGTATCTTTTCCTCCAGAATTTCCATATGTAAAAATAGTTTGATATTTAATAATAGGTTTACGCTTCTATTAGCAGCCCCTTGAGGCTTACTGAATTATTTGGCATCTAAGTTGTTGTTAGATTGTCCAGTGTTGAAAAAGGGGGATGTCTTCCTGTGATCTTAAATATTGTGGAATTACCCTTCCTGCCATGGTCTTCCAGATATTCTAATTTTTTGAATATGACTAAGGCTATTTTTCCACGCTGTCTATTATTACCGCAAGCTTTTCTCTCCTTATCTTGTAAATCCTGTAAAATGAATTCCCCATTACCTCTTATCTTTTCATGTGATAAATCAAGACAAGCCTTCCAAAGCCTTGTTATAATGGACCGATTTTGTCGAAGTGATCCCAAATATAATATCTTGGAGTATTTTTGGGTGATTATTTGTGCTGCGAATTCAAGATCATCTGTTTTTCGATGATAAATATTGTATACACTCCGTCTTTTTCGAGGATTTTCTTCTAAATTGAACCAGAAACTATACCCTTCTGGCTCAGCATAAAATTGATTTATATTATTTGAGTTGTATTGCCCTCCTTTTTCGTCTTCAATTCCAGAAATTTTACTTAATTTCCAATTTCGTTTATCGTTTAAAATCTTCTGTGCGTCAATCAGTTTTTCATAATTAACTATAAATTTTCTTATTTTATTTGTCTCCAACTTAAGAAGCAAGCCATTATCCACAAGATTATTTAGTGCAAAAATCAAATTCTCCTCAAAATGTCTACCCGAAAGCTTTCTAATCTGATCTTCAAAAAGAACGTTGTGTACTCCCTCACCAATTAGATTGTATATAATCCATTTTTTCCAATCTGAGATAGAGACCACTTTGTACTCCTTACCCTTACCCTTACCTGTACTAATGTTTCACTACAAACATTTAATCTTTCCTACTTGTAGTAATACTGGTTTTGCCATATCATCTTCATTGCTGTTAGTTCTTTACCTAAAATCTTTGGATGCAAAATGCTAGATGTAATTACACAATCCAATTAAATTTCTTTGTTGAGATATTTTTTTCAATCTCTTTTGCTTATATTACAAGTCTTAGATTTGAAGCTTCAATACACATTAATAAAAGAATTTAAGAAATATTTGATCGACTTGAATGTGAAATAAAAATTATTTATATTGTGATGATCAAGAGCAGACTCCAAAGAGTATAATGAATCAGAATTATGTGAATTTGATTAATAATAGTGCTGAATGCTTTGTTGAATAACTATGAATTTCGTCTTTGTCATTTATGATAATGAACAAAGAACCCGCTAATTTTATGAATACTTAATTTTAAGATATAAATTTACATGTTTTTTAACTGATGTCTAGTTATTCGGCAAAGCAGTGGTGAAACTAAAAAAAATTTACCCGACCAATGAGAAACAGGTAAAAGTGATCTTGACTACTGTCATATACTTTTTTACAATAAAAATTCATAATGGCGCAATTTTCATTATTTATACTACTATTCATACCAAGTTCTAATAAATGAAATCAAGTTCTTTTCTACAGATAGATATATTCTGATAATAGTTTAATTCATATTACTTTGGGAATTTGCATATCATTTTTTCTAGTATATCCAATAGAATCAAAATAACTACACTATATGAAGAAATGCAATTATAATTTATTTTGAAATAAATTACAAGTTAAGATGATCCTATTTAAGAAAGTTACACTTTTTGCAATATGTGCATCATCCTTACTCTTAGTCTTAACCTTGAATGGCTCCTTCTCTAACTTCATATACTCCGAATCCCCAATGATATCAGATTATTACACTAAAAAGTATGATACTAACCAAACTTTACATAATAACTGCGATTTCTTAAACCTGTGTAATGGTGATGGTGCAAAAAAATTGAATGGAATTTCATCCCCTGTTAATAAAGGAGTTGTAGATGTTTCTTACTTAAAAATTGATATAGATCTTCCGTTTCCGTAGTAAATCATACATTAATTTCTCTTTAAACGGAAATTATGAGGTCATTAATGAAGTTTGGTTTAATTTTTTTTTGAATCGGGATTAGTTTCTCTAGTCTTTCTATCGTTTGTGGATGCAAATGATGCTCTATCCCTTCCGCATCTAAATGATCAACATCATCCTCTACTCCTACCATCTTAAGAATTCTGCAAATAAGCTGTGATTTTCTCGAATGTTTTGTGCTATGTTGATGTTGATTCCTGCCTCCGTAAGCCTAAGACCTCTGTATTTTTCATAAATGAGATAATGATTTTCATCCAATTTCTTGACCATCTTCGTCACGCTTGGTGAACTTACATTTAGATACTTTGAAATATCTGCTGTAGTTGCATATCCCTTCTGTTGGATTAATTCATAAATCACTTCTAAGTAATCTTCCATTCTATCTGTTCTTATTTCATCCTCATTCTTTTCATTATGTGCTTTACGAATAAGGTTGAGTCTCTCTCTCTTTATTTTCCTTATCCTTTTTGGGCTGTCTTCACCAGCAGACAAATATCTTGAATTGATGTGCGTATAAAATAATTCTTTCTTAATTCTTGAATTTAATTTCTCCCCGTTAATGAATCAGATTGTCATTTCTGTAACATTCATTTTCTATATTTCATTTTCAAGCATATCAACAAAAAAAGTTTTATAAACTGCGGGTCTAAATTCAAATATTAAGAAGAAAAAAGTCAACAAAAAAAGGAGATTGGATGCCCTAAATGTGTATACTGATGCGGATGTTAATTATTTTATCGATATGATAAAGGATGTAAAACCTTTTCCCAAGTTAAGAGATTTGAGAAAGCTACTGTCTCCTACTCTATCATTGGATAAGATTAATGCCATTCTAAAATACCTTGAAAGATCTAAACTGATCTTAGTGGATTTGGATGGCAATATAGTTTGGATAAAAAATAGCAACGTGAAAGAGACTGCAAATCTGTCAGAAACTGCTAATTTTTCCAAAGAATTCCTCGAACATTTTGGCAAATTATAGTTCATGGAATTAACATTGTAAATATTTAAATCACGTATATTCGTAAGCTAATACAAACATGGTAGATATTTTTAAAAATAAACGAAATAGACGAATTACCCCAGATGGGGAACCACTGGAAGATGTAGGCGGTGGAGGTGGATTTGGTTTTTCTAGTCCATTAAAAATAGCTATACCTGCGATAATTGCCGTTATTATTATTTTTGTTGTTCTGACCTCTAGTTTGAAGATTGTTGAGGCTGGTAATCGTGGTGTATTACTAAAATTCGGCGCAGTTGATACCTCCATCTCTTTAAGCGAAGGGTTGCATTTTGTTTTGCCTTTTAGGGATACAATAGTGCCAATGGAAGTTAGAACTCAGTTAATTACCGAAAGTACTACATCGGCCTCAAGAGATCTTCAAAATGTAGCGACTGAAGTTGCGTTGAATTATCGTATAGATCCGAATACTGTTCCAGTATTGTATAAAGAAATCGGTCTTGATTACTCTAACAGAATCTTAGTCCCTACCATTCAAGAGTCTGTAAAACAAGTAACTGCCAGATACAATGCAGAAGAACTGATTACCTTGAGAGACCAAGTAAAAACAGAAATAGAGGAGCAAATAGAGGCTAGACTTAGTCCCTATAATATTATTATGGACACAATTTCCATCACTGACTTTCAGTTTTCGGACCAATTTATACAGGCAGTAGAAGCTAAAGTCCAAGCCGAGCAGCGTGCACTTCAGGCCCAGAATGAACTACGAAGGATTCAGATCGAAGCCCAACAAGTAGAAGCCGCAGCCATAGGTCAACAAAAAGCAAATATTGCCTCTGCTGAAGGTCAACGCCAAGCTAATATATTGAGAGCTCAAGGAGAGTCTGCAGCTATACAAACCATCGAAACTCAACTTAATAATAGTACCACCTATCTTAACTGGCTTCAAGCCCAAAAATGGGATGGTAAGCTTCCGTTAGTAACAGGAAGCGTTGGTGGAGGCGGTGGTGCAGCAGGCGGTGGTAGTGCTTTAGGCGCTATTCCTTTCATAAATATTCCTACTGGAACGTCAACTGGATCGTCAGAATCATCCTCGTCAAACTCCAATACAACCTCGTTAATACCCCCAATGGAATCATTCAATTCCACTGGTTAGTGTTGTTGGTTAGGTATTATCATACCTACTACCAATTTTTAATTTTTATAAAATAAATTACAAAAAAATTTTTATACACCAAATTTATATTTACCTAAATAAATTAGTCAATATTCATTTGTAATGAAAACGCTTATAATCCTAGAACATGATATGGATAAAGGTAATATTGTACTTCAAAGAAGGCCTCACCTTTGATGACGTTCTCTTGGTGCCTAAGAAATCACCTATTGTATCTCGATCACAAACCAGTCTAAAAACAAGACTTTCCTTAAATGTTAGTCTTAATATCCCGGTTATAAGTGCCAACATGGATTCGGTAACCGAATCGACAATGGCGATCGCACTCGCAAGAGAGGGGGGAATTGGAATAATACATAGATTCATGACTATTCAAGACCAAGTAGAACAAGTTTTAAAGGTTAAACGGAGTGAGTCTGTTGTTATTGAACAACCATATACCATTGATCCTAATAGTACTATAAGGGATGCTAACTCGGTAATGTCAGAAAATGGAATATCCGGATTGTTAGTTAAAGATTCCAGTAATAAACTGTGTGGAATACTGACACGCCGAGATACTGTTTTTGAAAGAAACCTAAATGTCCTGGTCTCCGATTTGATGACTAGGGATGTTGTTTCTGCCAAAATTGGTACCACTATAGAACAAGCAAAAGAAATTCTTCATAGGAATAAAATCGAGAAATTGCCAGTAATAAATGAAAACGGCGAGATTAACGGACTTATTACTGGTAAAGATATCTTGAAAATGGAGGAATATCCAAATGCTTCAAAAGATAAGAAAGGAAGATTACTTGTTGGGGCCGCGGTAGGTGTAAAGGGTGATTACCTTGAAAGAACTGAGTCATTGTTAAACAATGGAGCCGATGTTATTGTTGTAGATATAGCACACGGGCATAGTGACAACGCGATAAATACTGTAAAATTCATTAAAAAAACATTTCCTTCTTGTGAGCTTATAGCTGGAAATATTGCAACAGGAAGGGGAACTGAAGACTTAATAAAAGCAGGAGTTGATGCAGTTAAGGTAGGTGTTGGATCAGGTTCAATTTGCATCACCAGGATTGTCACTGGTTCAGGGGTTCCTCAACTAACAGCAATTATTGATAGTGTTAAAATGGGAAAGAAATATGATATCCCGATTATTTCCGACGGTGGGACTAGAACTTCAGGTGATATGACTAAAGCTTTAGCTGCTGGTTCGTCGTCTATCATGATAGGGAGTATGTTTGGAGGAACTGATGAAAGCCCTGGCAAAACCCTGGTAAAAAATGGTAAAAAATATAAAATGTATAGAGGCATGGCATCTTTTTATGCTGCTTTAGGTCGAAGATATCGAGAAAACCCTGACTCCAGTTCTGATAATGAGGATTTAAATGACTATGTTCCAGAGGGTGTAGAAGCAATGGTGCCCTATAAAGGCAGCGTAATTGAAATTATAAGACAACTTGTTGGAGGGGTGAAGTCGGGACTAAGTTATTGTGGTGCCAATACAATCGGCGAAATGCAGGATAATGCAGAATTCATAAAAATTACTCTAGCAGGTTACAAGGAGAGTCATCCTCATGATGTAGATGTAATTTAGAATTTTCGATCTCTTTTTATGTTCGTAACCGTTCTAAATAGTGCTTTTTATATTGTGTAAATTGAATAAACAAATTAGTGTTAGAGCATTTTTCTTATTTGCTCTTTTGCCATATAGAATCATGGTTGGTGTAGATAGCCCTGTAGCTCTGATCTTTCAGGGATTTGTCCATATCCAGGGGTAGAATAAACCCCGGTACTTGGAATGCTGTAGAAAGTCCCATATAGTAGCATTATCAATAGCTTCAAAGATCTGATTTGGGGATTTATTAGAAATGTGGTCATGACCATACCATACTTATTACTTTGATACTGTTTTATTATCGAAATGATAGGTTAAGACATAGCAAGGCTTTATTGACATTTGAAACTCAACTCGAATTTTTAATTTTAGTGACCATTCAACCCGTACTTGTCTGCTCAAGGACAACTCTATCAAAAGGAATGTTCTTAAAAGGAATTCCTTTCCAACAGGATGACATAATATGGTGTCTCTCCGTAACTACCAAGGTGTGAACTCTATAAAATCATGCATGGGTCAGGACCCAGAATTTTTTCTTATTCTTGATTTTTGAAGTTTCTAAAAAGAAATTACTACCTACGGTTCTTGAGGATTATTTGCTATTTCTTCTATCGACTGTATCCATTATCTCTGCTCCTGTCCCAATAATGGTAACTGGTAATCCTGTCTCTGATTCAATATTATCTACAAATTCTTTAGCTTTTGAAGGTAATTTTGAAAAATCTGTAATACCTTTGGACTCTGGGAAAACAATGTCCAATTTTGTTAACGCCACTTGTGTTGCACTATTAATTCGAATAGCTTTCTTTGCCAAATCGTAATCAAATGGAGCGGATCTTCTTTGTCTTCCCGTTACACTTCCGAATTCTAACCAATTCCTCTCCTTTGCTTGCTCAGTACTTATTTCAGAATTTAATGGTCCTTCTCCTACTCTGGTAACATATGATTTAAAAACAATCAAAACTTCATCTACTTTTTTTGGACCTACCCCAACATCAGAACAAATGGCCGAAGCTGAAACATCTTTTGAAGTCACAAAAGGGTAAGTCCCATGAAAGAGTGACAAAAATGTACCTTGAGTCCCTTCAATTAGTACCTTTTCTTTGTTGTCTATTGAATGGTTAATGGAATTACTAACATCTTCTAAAAATAAAGCAATTTCTGGAAAATCCTTTGCAAGTTTTAGACTTCTTAATGCTCGGTCTGCATTTGCGGGGCCGGTCCCTGTCCCCGTAGTACCGATCAATTTCTTTAAATGATCACTATTACTATCCCTATCTTGATGAATCTTTTCTATAACGCCGCATTGAAAATCTACAAAAGTCCTATCGGTAGTACTGAATGTTTCTATTTCTTTCAATAATATATTTGGTTCTATGAGGACACCTGCACCAATTAATAGTCTAGTATCTTTATTTAATACTGCACTAGGTAACATTCGAACTTTGAACTCTTTGTTGTTTTGAACAAAAGTATGACCTGCATTAGGGCCCACACCCCCTCTAGCTGCTATGTCATAGTTATCTTTTATAGAAAGATAAGCAACTATCTTTCCCTTTCCTTCATCTCCATAAAATCCACCTACGGTGACTATACAAGGCATCGGTATATTATTAAGAAATATAGAATATTTAATCCTAGTAGTCTGATCATACTTGTGTTGTTTTCAGTGTTGTCCAACGGGAATCGCACGAATTGGAAAGAAAAAAATATTGTTGATTTTTTCAGACTCTTGTGGATAAGGATAATCCTGCATCGTCATTTGTAGAAAACATTTTGATAATTTTATCAAATTTACCTCCTGGTCTTCGATCACCCATCATTAAAAGTCGACTGAATGAATTCTTATCTTTTGATGCAGTAGAAAAAAAAGAAATTATTCAAAATATTTTTGCTAATTATGGGAAAATTGAAAATCAGGCATTATTGAATGTATTTGATTCTTGGTTGAATTCGTTGGCTGACATGAAAAGCAGTGAAATTAATACCATATTATATTCTTATTTGATCGAACTTTCATTAAATCCATCTTTAATCAGTTCTTTTGACCGGGACCTTATGGCATCTATGATAAACGTATTAGATGGATTTCCAACTCACAAAAAAATAAAGATACTTGACTGTTTTTTTGAATCGATAATTAATATGCCTGATCCTATGTTGATTCTGAAAGTAGTCCCTCGTCCTTGGATAGAGCTGCCGAAAGAATAAATGTAAATCTTATAAAATTATTTATTTTCTGGTTTTTTTTCTATTTCCCCTAATGTTTTATCAAAAAATCCTTTCTCGTATTTTCTTAAAGCTTTTCTATGTTCGGGTAGCGACATATCTAGTCTCATCTCATTCATAACAATGACTGCATATGCTGTCCATTCCTTCCAACAATCAGGACAAGATGGGTATTTTTGTGATATTTCATCTTCAACATCACTTTCATTAAATGATTTATTACATCTTAGACATGTTTTTGACATTATGTTAATGAATTGACGCATAAGAGACTTATTATATTTTATTCTTTGTTCTTTGTAATCGTTAACTGACTTATGCATCAATTCTAGTCTATTTCTATAGAGGGTATATTTAGGATGGTTGAATAATCTATGTTGAGTTATGTTTCCTATCTAAATCCAATAAACTGACAAAGTCGTCATGACCAGAACTAAATTCGCTAGATACAATAGATAATAAATTTAGAAATTTTGGGTCTTTAGCCAAATTCTTTTTCATAAGAGATTCTACCTGGTGGATAGCAAAAATTACATTATCATTATTTGCCCCAATACCTGAGGGTATAATGTTATACTCATTATATAGAATTGTTATCTTAAATCCTAATATTAACGAAAAGATCTTTATTTTGTGAAATATTTCCTCTCTCGTCTCTGCAGTCAAGGGTTTGTCCGGCTCCAATTCCAAATTAATAATATAATCCGATGAGGCTTTCAGATAATCTGTAATTATGTTAAAAAACTTTGCTGTGGCCGATTTTATTGTGTTGGACTGAAAGTGCTTGAATAACAATTCCTGTAAGACGATGTCTTCGTTGTATCTTATCAGAAAGTCTGGTGAGTAAGTATATCTATTGCTGAAGATATGGATGAGCCCCGCGCTAGTTAATTTGCATTTTTCATTTGTTCTCTGTTGATTCGAACCAATTCTTGGGTTCGAATCTAGGATTGTGTTATTTAGTTTCAAGATGCCTTTATCCATAAGGCTGTCTACTTCAACAGATGTTGTTGAATGGCTCTCAACCTTCTTATTATTTTTGAAACCGAAGAAATTCTTTAATTTCCTTATTTTTTCGTTCGAATTTCTTTGTCTATTATTAATTATATTATATAATACCTTTTTTTCGGAATCCGAAATTGGAAAATGCTTGATCCCCTGTAGCAGGGTGATGAACTCATTCACTTTGAATCGGCTAATTATCTTTGCTGGTCAACAGGTTAAATATATTTATTAAGTGAATGATAATGGTCCTGTTAACTTAGCGATAAATCTACATTTTGAATATGCTCTAATTCTTAAATGATCAGCAAAAAGAAACAGAACATCTTTTTGGTACACTGAATCTGGTCTCTATTTGTACTTTCTTGGTCTTTCAACCATGGGTGTTTCTAAGGCATTATTCTTTTTGAACGAGGTCTAAAGAAGCCATCATGTCATAATCTGGAAATGGATTCAAAAGTATCCTAAAAAGATATTATCAAAGAGAAAAAGGATTTCGGAATTCATAGTGGACGAGACAGGAATCAAGGCGGGTTTAGAGTCAATCTGGCAATGGGTCGCAATAAAGCCACAAAACAAACAAATTCTCGCACTAAACATAAACAAAGAAAGAAACATGCTTGTAGCTGAAAGATTCATTTCTGGTTTAGTCAAGTCTAATGGAAAGCATCCTATATCAACAGACGGAGGAACATGTATTCACAGGCTTGCAAGTTCCTCAAACTACATCATCACATTTATTCCTCTTATGAGAAAAGCATTATTGAGAGAACCATGCATTATATAAAGGATAGAACTGAAAGTTTTGATGACTATTTCCAATGTAGATTAAAGACTTGCAAACTAAAGCATGCGCTAATTTGGATGAACCTGTTTGGTACTTATCATAACAAGAGTTGATTTACGCTTAAGTTAAGAGTCATTGTAATACTTTAATTTATACCTGATTAATCTTATAATATTTATTACCGTCAATCTTAACTTAAGATTGATAAAAATGGTAAATAAACCAATTTACCTTGCAGCAAGTTTACTTGCAATCCTTAGTGTAATAGTTATTGGAACAAGCGGAAACACAAGTGTTTTTGCTCAGTCCGATACAGTACAGGCATCCATAGTTCCAGGAGCAACTACTTTGACTGATACAGCTGTGAGTCCAAATCCTATTGAAGCCACTGTCGGTCAAACAGTAGTTTGGACAAACGATGATTCCGCTTTCCATACTGTAACATCTGGACTAATTGGCGCAGCCGATGCTGGACAACTATTTGATTCTGGTTTAGCTGGTCCAACAGCACTAACTGCCAAGGGAATGACCTTTGAGCATACATTCGACACTGCAGGCGAATTTGATTACCACTGTACATTGCATCCTGCAATGACCGGTATGGTAATTGTAACGTAATTACGTACAATCAATCTCTTTTTTTTAAAACTATGAATTTAAGATTTTATCATCATTTTTAACCCAATTATTTGAAAATCAATCCTAACTTACTCATTAATCTACTAAAAGAGTTTAACTCAAACACAGACAAAATTGCAATCAAAATTAGTTTTCCGACTCTAGATTTTTTAGATTTTCTGTACGCAAGAGGGATAGTATTAAAAGACAAGCAATTAGACGCCTCTTCCTATAATAAGATCATAATAGCGTTAGCTGCAGTTGAATGTGGCGCAGATATTTTAACCGTATGTAAGCTAATAGACTGGAAGGATTTTGAACTATTTGCCTCTGAAATAATGAAATTTCATAACTATGTGGTATACAAAAACTATCGCATTAGGAATCCCACCAGGCAAATTGATATAGTAGGTGTAAGATCACAAAATGCTTTAGTTATAGACTGTAAGCATTGGAAGAGAAATTCCTACTCTGAATTAGCACGCGCAGTAGATAAGCAGAAAGAACGAGGTATCCTCTTTATGGAAAAGAATAAATCATTTGGAATTGAAATTTCTTTTCCAATAATTATTACTTTTTTGTCTAATGAGTTTCGATATGTAAACCGAGTGCCTATAGTTCCAATAAGCTCTTTTAACTCGTTCTTAAATGAATTTGATAACTACAAGCAATATTTTTTTAGGATTTGACCGAACTTCTCTTCATGTTTTCTGTTATTAGCAGAAATTCATTGGCCATTCTTAAGACTCGTTTACTGTTTTCAAATGAAAGTTTTTGTAATGCCTGATCAAAAGTTTGCCATTCAAAATTTATGTGCTCAAACGATAGAACAACTTTCTTTGAATTAGTTTCTGCCAAATAGTAAATTACAGCTTTATTGATTAATTTTGATTTTTTCCTATATTTGTATGAAATTTGTTGTCTGAACCCATCGATTATTTGGGGGTCTTTAATTCCAGTTTCTTCTGAAACTTCTCTAAAAACGGTGTCTATCTCTGTCTCTCCTATTTCCATATTACCTTTGGGAAAATCCCAATGTCCATAATTATAATTGAGGATCAAATAAATTATTTCGAAATTTTCGTCAACCAAATATAACACAGCCCCAGCCGAAATTTCATCATACATTGCCTTGAATGAATTTAACAATTATAAAAGGGTGTTTATATCGATTAGGGCCCTGTTAACTTAACAGTCGTGTAAAGAATACGATATACTGTCATGTAAACTAATCATGTTCGCTTAGATCTTGAACTTTTGTTAATTGTTTTGGATCATCATAATAAAGTACCTTTTTTCCATCCTTCATGATACAATTTTGTTGCTAATTAAATAAACAAAGAAAAAGACTTTTTTGCTCGACTCTAAAGCATATGACAATGAAACGATTATAATATTAATGAATTAATGATTTTGAATAGCTATAATATCCAAAAACGACCATTTAAAAAAAAAGCTCCTTCTTAAATTCATAGTCAAGACCAGGGTACAATTTGTTATTATGGTTAGAAATAGACCCCAACCAAATAATCTTATCAGAGATGATTGGTCTTCAGGTCTGAATTTTGCAAGTAATGGATCATGTGACAAGAAATTGTCAATATTATAGTATTTTTTATAATTTTTAGTAATATTGGGATGAAAGGATGTAAATTCTAGACATTGCCATTACCTTTTTAGAAATATCTATATACTTGGGAATAGGCTGAGAGTACTAGAGTTAATTGGACATGGGATGTTTATTTGCTCTATCCATATCATTTTTTGGGTCCACGGACCAATGTTATATAAGCAAATTGGGATATGTACAGATATATATTAACTAATTATGACATTAGCTGTGTCTCCCTGTATGCATTTTTAGCTCTCATCAAATAGCGATGATAAAAGGCCCGATAAAACTTCTATAGTTGGTATATTGATCAACCTATTTAAAAGGCAAGCTTATTTTTTGCCTATTTAGGCGCCATGGTTAAGTTATGTAAATCCCTGGTTACTCTATATCAATATTTGATCATGCTTGTTTTGGCTCTGTTCAGTTACTATAAACCTATAGCTTCAAGACGTCTTTTTTCATCATTCATCATTAGAAATAAAACGCCTCCAGAGTACATCTCTCGGACTCTGTATTCGTACTATTTAGTATTGTCTTATAGAGGAGAACATCTCAAAAAGACTAACTTGCTTTGTCAAACGTAACCATGTCACCATATAAAACTGGATTCAAAAATATAAACCTCCTATTCTCAAGACAAAACGAAAAAGAATCCAAGAGTTTGTAGTGGACGAGACATTCTTCAAGGCTGGTTCCCAGTATATCTGGCTTTGGGTATCTATTGAGCCCGACAATGGACCAATTCTCGCATTTTTTTAGCTAATAAATCTAAGGAAAGAAACATGATGGCAGCATAAAGAGTGATTCATTTCAGGTTTGGTAAAGATTATTGGGAAACATGCCATATCAACAGATGGAGGTACCTAGTCCCAAGCTTGTAGGTTCCTCTATTAAAACATCAAACCCATTCCTCTTTGGGGAAAAACCTGATTGAAAGAACAATGCAATACATAAAGGATAGAATCGAAAATTTCGATGACTACCTTCCTTGTCGAAATGAAACCTGTACACTAAGGCATATGATGTATTGGATGAATATCTATCTGTCAATCATCATAACAGGGAGGTAATTTATGCTCAAGTTAATAGGACCTCGAATCGCTATTTCCACCCTAAATAAAAGTTCTATTCATTCAATGTCTTCAACTGTTTCTTTTGCATCATAGTTTGAACCATCTACATTGGGGCTATACTTGTGAATATCTTCCCAATCATCAAATGTCATCCAATATCCACAATAGATCAAGTTTTTCTTATTATCAATTTCTCCGTGCTGGGGCATTGATCATATGTAAGGGGAGACAGTTTAATTTAAATTCTGAATTTATTTACCATATCTTCGAGCTCTCTTTTGAAAGGTTCGAATTGCTCGCATCAAATCAATTTTTCTAAATTCAGGCCAAAAAATATCAACAAATATGAGTTCACTATATGCACTCTGCCATAGCAAAAATCCGCTTAACCGCTTTTCCCCAGATGTTCTTAAAATCAAGTCTGGCTCCGCTTGGGGGAGATGGGCGGTATATAAATTTGCTTCAATTATCTTTTCATCAATATCATCTATTTCAATTTTATTTTCTTTTATTGATGTCGCTATTTTTCTAATGGCGTCTATAAGTTCCTGCTGTCCACCGTAGGCAATTGCGATGTTTAAATACATGTTTTCATAATTTTCTGTTCTCGTTTCAAGCTTTCTCAAAATATCTTGCAATCTCTCTGGAAGTTTATTGAATTCTCCGATTGATTTTACTCGTATCTGCTTATCGTGTATCCTCTTATCATTATACAAACCGATCAATTTATCCTCGAGCAAGGAATAAATATTTTCAAGTTCAAAAGTTTCTCTATTAAGATTCTCGTTGGATAACACATATACTGTAGTTATCTTTATCCCCAGGTCGTAAATCCAATTCAATAAATCTTCCGCAATGTCTGCACCCATTTGATGGCCTTTCGCTTTATCGATATCCATAATTTTTGACCATCTCCTATTTCCGTCCAAAATAATTCCAATGTGCTGAGGAAAAGGAAATTGATTTATTTGGCTTGTCAAATGTTTTTCGTATATTTTATAAATAAGATTTTGTCTGGATGTTAAATACACTAGTTTTAGAATTTTGTCTATTATAGACATTAGGAGAGATGTTTTATACCCTCATCAGTGCTCTAATATATCTTATTGTTCGTCATGTTTGAGAGCTTCACCGCCCTTTCGGTTTCTAAAGTATTGGAATAGGAAAGTTGCTACTATCAGAGTAACCGCTAAACCAATTAACAATGAGGAAATTAGATTGAATGGATTTCCGCGCTCAGTAATCAGTGAAGTTAATTGCAACATTGGTATGTACAATAGAGCCAAAACGACCAATCGCAGAATATCATATATTATATTGATACTTCCTTTGAACCAGTTACTCAACAATATCCCTGCAAAGATCGTAGAAATTCCGATCCACAGTAGCGTTATAGTTCCTGTCGCAAAACTACTTAACACAACTTTGTTGGTTATGATTGGCGTTATTCCTTGACTTGAATCCAATAATTCCTGAGGAACATGAGAAATACCGCTTAAAATTGATGCTAAGATTATCATCGTGCCCGCAAAGTAAGAAAATACCCGGATGAATCCTGAAGGAGTCGGCTTTGATAATGTTGCTATTGATTTATCTATATCAAATGCCCTGAGAATAAAAGCAGCACCCAAAATACTAACGCCTAATGCGAATGCTTCACGAGAAAATCCAAAAATTATTGACAAACCACTAGTGACCAAAAGCGCACCCGGAAGGCCTAGGAAAAATTTTGAATATCGTGGATCGTAAAATAGGATTTTTATATAACGAGCTAAAATAGCATAGGAGTATTCTACACTTCTACTTTGTCTTACTATAATTCTCTGGATAGATATAATTGGAATCCTACCTTGAATCAAAGGTATTGCCGTTTCATCGTCTTCTCCATCCGATATCACTACCGCCCCATCCGCTTCGTATATACTTAAAACCCTATCGATCTCTTGAGTGATTTTTAAATCTCCATCAATCCCTCTATTATATTTGCCTGCAACCAAGGCTATTTCAACATCATAGCCCTTTATTTTGAATTCTTCATATGATTTTACGGCTCCAAAAATCGCATTACAATCCGAATCTTCCGGATCTTCAATCGCTAATCTTGTTCCGGCATTGATGCATAATTCCTTTCCAATAATTGGAGTTTCAAGTCCTCCCTTAATACCTATATCATCATCTCTGTCGATACAAAATACGATAACCTTAGTAAAATTTTGCAAAGAACCTATTTTGTTATAATTTTCGTTCTTTTTTAAATCTACTTTATTGTCCAGTTGGCCCCATTTAGGCATTAATGATACAATAGATAAGATGATCTACTATTTAATTAAGTTACTCGATCATTTCATAATTTTCCATATTAATATTCAAATTATAGAGATATGATCAAAACAATCGCTGATGTTCTTTTAGGATACACCTGTTAAAAACAACGCCTATATCTTTCTTTTCTGCAATCTCCATTGCTTCCCTATTGTAAATTCCCAACTGCATCCATATCACTTTGATTCCATCCTTTAGTATTGCATCTTGAACTACTGGTAATACATCGTCGGATTTTCGAAATATGTCTACTATATCTACTTGATGGGGGATGTCCGACACCTTTGGATATGATTTATTCCCTAGGATCTCCTCATAAATAGGATTTACAGGAATGACGTTGTACCCTTTTTCAATTAGGTATTTTGGAACATAGTTAGATGGTTTTCCTTCAGTTGGGGACATTCCAACTACTGCAATATTCTTAAAACCATATATCCCTTTTAGGTCATCATCTGAATTTTTATCTATATTGTTCATATCCCTACCATGGTTTGTCATATCTTGATATTTAACAGTTAAATATGCATATACATTTTGAACATGGATTAAACTTGACAAGTATTTAGAAAATCGTGTCAAGTTTATTTAAATCAAGATATACTACTCAATGGTTAATGTATAATTGAATGCATTTCAATAACTGGTATCCTTATTATCTAATAATCGCTAGATTATTGAACATTCAAATTCAAAGGGATTTTCTGAATTCCTTGAACTTATCGACCCTGAAACCAAATGAACTCACCGATCCAAAATGTTTCAGAAAAATACAAAACAGCAAAGCATTGGTTATAGGAGCAGGACCTAGTATTGAAGAAAGCCCAGTACAAGATTACATACTTGAAATCTGCAACTGCAGCAAAGGAAAATCTGATACTGCCATGTCAGAGAATCCGGTAGTCATAGCCGCTGATGGAGCTACTGAAATGTGTCTGGATTTAGGAATTATTCCAGATTTTGTTGTAACGGATCTTGATGGGGATTATGAATCCCTGGTCAGAGCTGATTCTGGTGGATCAACCATGGTAATACATGCACATGGTGATAACTTTGATAGGATCACTTCACAGGTTCCATATTTTAGTAATGTTGTGGGAACAACTCAAAATTTTCCATTGAAGAATGTCTACAATTTTGGCGGATTTACAGATGGTGATAGAAGTGTATCTATTGCTATTGAGTTTTTAGCGAGAGAGATCTTGCTTGTAGGTATGGATTTTGACTCTGAAATAGGTTTTTTTTCAAAAAGAAAGATGCCCAACGTTGAATTGAAGAAACAAAAATTGCAAATTGGAAAATATTTGGTTGGGATGTTATTGGAAAATTCTAGTGCCTTGGTAACCCACATTACGACTTCTCATCACGATTCATCTTTTTATGGGGTGAATAAATATAATATAATATGAATAATAAGAATATTCTTACTTTTACAGGGTTTGGGCTCGCACTGCTCGGAGGTTATTTGTGGATGATCGGTCAAATTTCTATTGCTTTGGTCCTTTGGGGATTGACTTTCTTGATTATATATCGAAATAATCGTATGAACAAGAATAAATTAAAAAACAAGAACAAATTTAAGAACAAACATAGACAGATTAATTCTAAGGATGAGGATGTCTGATACTATCGCTTTGAGAATCGACCACTCTCTTATTACTAGATCTCTTGCGTAATTAGGTAGGCATCAAAATTTTTTTAAATGTTGGTAATTGTTTGCAATATTTGTATCATAACATCTGAACTCGGGTCAGAAACTGCTATTTTTTTAGTAAAATTTCCATCGGTGCTAATTACGCAAGAGATCTACTGACTAACCCAAGAATGTCAATTTATTTCTTTAGGAAATAATAGCCCATGGTACCTTCCTATTTCTCATAACCAATATGTCAAACTTCTCGCAACTATTCTAGTTATTGAGGTTCGATAGTTGAAGGTGGCTTGCTTGATATTGTATATGTTACCCAAGTTACATTTTCGATTTCATTGGTTATCTTGGAACTAATTTTTTCTAAAGTGGAGTATGGTAATCTTGCCCAATCGGCTGTCATCGCATCAACCGATTCAACAACTCGTATGGAAACAATATGACCAAAGATCCTTTCATCCCCCAAAATTCCGACCGCCTTATCATCACCTACTACAGCGAATGCTTGCCATACTTTATTGTATAAATTATCTTCGACTAATACATCTTCTACTATCTTGCTGGCCTTTCTGACTACATTTATCTTTTCTCGACTCGTTTCACCGACAATTCTAACCGCTAACCCCGGTCCAGGAAACGGGTGCCTGGTGAGCAAGTCCTGAGGTACACCCATTATTTTTGCCACATTTCGTACTTCGTCCTTATATAAATATCTCAAGGGTTCTAAAATTTTTAAATGGAGCCACTCGGGGAGACCACCTACATTGTGATGAGTTTTTATTACTGTAGCAGGACCGCCTGATACTCCGCTCTCTATAACATCCGGGTACAACGTTCCTTGGGCTAACCATTGAAATGGCCCTTCATTTTCGGCAAATTCTGTAAATACTCTTGCAAATTCCTCACCTACCTTTTTTCTTTTTTTTTCTGGGTCTATCAATCCTGCAAGACTTTTCAAAAATCTCTCCTTTGCGTCTATGATTCTTAGAGGTATTCTTAATTTTTCTCGGAAAATTTCTGTAACGATTTCTCTTTCATTCTCTCTCAATAATCCATTATCTACAAAAACGCAAGTCAAATTATCTTTGATTGCCCTGTGTATGAGAATCGCACAGGTGGTAGAATCAATACCTCCGCTCACAGCACATAGTACCTTGTCATTTTTAACCTTAATTTGTATATCATTAATGCTAGTTTCGATAAAGTCCGACATACTCCATTCAGGATTTGCTTTGCATATCACATTAGCGAAATTAAATAACACTTTATCACCATTCTCAGTATGAGCTACCTCTGGATGAAACTGCAAACCAAAAATCTTTTTGTCATCGTTACCTATTGCTGCTGAAAAAGAACTGCTAGTTTTGCCTATAACCTTAAATCCTTTAGGGATTATTTCTGCGGCATCACTGTGACTCATCCAACATTTCAGACCTTCTGAATTTATGTTTTTGAATAAATTAGTCTTATCCGTTATTGTTAACAATGCGTTCCCGTATTCTCTGTTAGAGACTCTCTTTATCTTGCCGTTGAAGTGATCAACAATGACCTGGTGTCCATAGCAAATACCCAAGATTGGAACATCTAATGCAAATATTTTATCGTCGGGTTTAGGGGAATTCTTGCTGTAAACACTGGCAGGACCACCTGAAAAAATTATTCCCTTTGGTTGTAGATCTTTAATTTTCTCGGCTGGAGTATTGTAAGGAACTAATTCGCAATAGACATTCAATTCTCGGATTCTCCTACAAATTAGGTGGCTATACTGAGACCCGAAATCCATGACAACTATTTTGTCCATTATTTATCCACTTTGTCTAGCATTCTTGTCAATACCCATGCGGCGGTATTGAAAATTTCATTGATCCTTTCCTTATCTCTGTAATTCTTGATCTGTATTTTCTTAAGGATGTCCTTATTTTCATTTTCGGTTATGATATCATAGCTGATTATTTCCGATTCCGACAATTGTCCTTGATTGATTTTATCAAGGTCCTTGTTTCTCATCCCTTGTAAAATTCTATTCAAGAAAAATGACCTAAAGGGGGGAGTTTCTATGCTAATTCTCATCGGATCTTCGGGGATAATTATTACTTCTTCAGAAGTCACATGAAATCGGGCAACGGGTGTATTATCCTTTAATCTTTTTATTAGTCTTGTCTCCTCGACGGCCTGTTCTCTTGGCTCAGTTTGCTCCTCGTCGTTATCTCTGTGTTTTTCATAATACTGATTAGGAATTTTCTTTAGAGAATTCTTCTCACTTTTTTGTTCATTGGGTGAGATTTTTTTTGAGAAATTAAGATTGGCCGCAGTCTTGAAACTCCCTTGTTTTAATACAGAATCAATTAATGAGAGAGTTATCTTTATTTTCTCTATTTCATCCTGTTTTTCTAAAATTTGTTTAGTTAACCATTCTCTTATCTCTGCTGCATTTTTGATATCATCATCAGAGTAACCTAGCATAACTTGATTTGATTTTTTTCGATATTAAATGTTATTTATTGTCATTTCTGCCTGAAATATTTGCCTACCATACAACTAATCTATTTTTGTGCAGCATGTAAATACAAATTGTACCAATTAAGTTATCTATATTAAATTCGCTACTCTATGGAACAAACATTAACTATGGGTGTCCGGAAACTTCTCAGGATATGCTTGCCACATACTAGAAGGTTAATTGCTGAGGTCTACTTTTAAAATATTTATCTAGTTTTCTATCTAATATACCTTATTGTATTAAAATTATATATGGATAATTTTTACCTTGTTGTTAAGTTCGTTTCAAATTGCTAAAATCCTCAATTTATATAAAATTAAAATCCCTAAATGATTTTGCTAGATTAGTTTGCTCGTTGGAGAGAATTCCAATTCCTATTTATGAATATAGTTATCAAGATACCGATATCTTCGCCGCTCAGTTAGATACGCTAAATGGGCACTTAATTACCTATTATGTCGATAACATGAAGTCAGGGGAAACTCAATATCTTTCGTATAAGATCAACAATAATACTGAGGAAGCTGTGTTGGTTACTTCTATAAAGGATACGTCAGCATTGTACTCGCCTATCATCAAATTATCTGTGCCACCTCAGTCGTTCCTCAAACCCGCAAAGATCGGGCCAACAACCAAATACATTGGGATTGGTTTACGGGATCTATTTAGTTTGTCGAAATTAGTTGCATTTCATACCATCTATGAGGAATCAACATTGCCATTGTTTCTTTTCCCAAAACCAGAGCCAAGTGAACCGGATCTTCCAGACAAAGAATCGAGTACGAAATACGTTTTAGGATCACATTTAAACTCCATCGATTCTTCAGATACGAGTTACTTTTATTATGTCTTATTGGAAAAAGAAATCGAAAAGTATTTCATGAAATTTAGTATGCAAAAATCAAATGCTCCTTCTTTCTCAAATCATATTGATGAACACGGTTTTATTTATTTGAAGATCATAAAATTGCATGATGTACATCCTCTAATCAAATTTTGAAAATGCAAAAATACGATTCCTTCAAAAATAGAATTAGCGCAATCAAAAGAGAGAAAAGCAGCAATATCGTTTTGGCGGTAGACCCAACATGCGAGGTAGAAAACATATTCGACTATGTATGCCATATTATTAGTCAACTACATGATTACGTCTGTGCTATCAAGCTAAATTTCCATGTAATATTGCCGTTGTCCAAAAATGAGCTAAAGAAAATTACACAGGTTGCTCATGACTCCAATCTGCAGATTATAGCAGATCTTAAAATAAACGATATTTTTGATACCAATCAAGTTACCATAAAACATCTTTCGTCTTTGGGATTCGATTCTGTGATTGTAAATCCTTTTATAGGTAAAATGAGTCTTAAATCTACGGTTGATTATGGTCATTCATTGAATTTTGGCGTGATATCTCTTGTATACATGAGTCATGTTGATGCAGTAGAAGGTTATGGAGCATCTATAGCGATTCCAAACGGTATTGATAATTCGGAGAATTCAAGGCCTGTTTATCGCATATTCTATGATAATTCCAAGTCTGTGGGTGTAGACGGTGTAGTAATTGGAGGAAATAGATTAGATATTTTAAGAGAATTAAGATCCAAAGATAATAAAGGCGTCCCTATTTATTCCCCGGGTATTATTACACAGGGAGGAGACATCAGGAGGGCCCTTGAAGCTGGTTCTACCTATTTAATTATAGGTAGAGCGATAGTCAATTCTGTTTCACCATTAAATACGATTAAGAACATTCATGATCTAATAAAAGATCTTGAATACTAGGATCACTGATATACGATTGTTTGTAACTTAATAGTTTCCTAAGAAACTAAACACCATCAAGAAAGGAACATCTTCTATCACTTTTACACTATTCTCTTTTGCGAGCTTTAATCCTAGGGCTAGGGAGACAACATTCTTCCCAACTAAATTTAACATTGACGAGGATTTTAGTAAACTTGCAGCTTCTTCTTCATCAATCTCTTCATCTTGAAAATATTCTCTTGATATGTTTATCGTGAAATCGCCCTTATTAATCACTTTACCCACCAAATCTAGATCACAAATATTGATCATATACGTTCCTTGATACTTTATCCTTCTTAGCGCATATTTATTATCTTGATTCATGACGAATCTATCTCTTCTATTGAGATAATATATCAATGATTATATTTCTATCCAAAGACCTAGCTAATCATAAAGTAATAATTATGGTATTGTCAAAAAAAATTAATGACTACTGACAAGAAGGAAAATGATAATACTAATAATTCTAAAAAAATTAATAAAAAAGGAATCATCTTAACCAGTATTCTAGTAATAGGTATTATAGGTGCGAGCTTCATTGTATGGTTTCTACCATCCGAAAATGTACAAAATAATGGTGGAATGAGTAACATGACCATTTCATTCTTGGATCCAAACGATACATTAACCTCAGTCAATAGTCAATTTTTGCTACTACAAAACGAAGTTCAAAATCAAATCAATAATGCTAAAACAAACACTGTCAATAAGACATACATCGATGATGTCATTGGTGTCTCGATCGTTCTAAATAATGAATTAATGCAGAATTTGTTAAACGGACAACCAAATCAGACCATAATGCCAGACTATGTTGAATTAATGAATGATCTAAAAGACTACTCCGTGTATTTGCTAAACTTCAAAAATATTACATCAAACTCGAACAATGTGAGCCAGGACTTGACAAATTTAGGGAATTTTTCAATAATCCTTAAATAAAAATAAAAAAGGATTGTTTATAAAGAGTATTTTCAAAACTTTACAAAGATGCGACTTCTCGAATATCAAGGAAAAGAGCTATTCAATCAATTTGGTATAAAAACACCCGAGTCTATTCTAGCTGAAAATGTGCAGGACGCCCGAATTGGATCTCAGAAACTGGGTTTTCCGTTTGTCCTGAAATCTCAACTAACAGTTGGTGGTCGAGGCAAAGCCGGGGCAATTCAAAAATGCAAGGATTCCTCTGAATTAGAATCAAAGTTTGATGAATTATTGAAGAAAGAAGTAAAAGGCGAATTGCCAAGGGGCATCCTCTTAGAGAAAATGGTAGATATTGTGAAAGAAATCTATTTGTCTATTTTCTTAAATCGGAGCAAGCGCTGTTTCTCGATAATTGCTTCATCAGAAGGGGGGATCGATATTGAACAAACTGATAAAAAGGTAATTCAAGATATCTCTATTGACGGCATGTCGGGTGAGTTGGCGAATACTATCGCATCGAATTTGAATATCCCAGATAAATCCAAACAAAGTTTTGTCAGTTTGTTGCTGAATCTCTTTAGAGTAGTTGAAGAAAAGGAGGCCGAACTTGCCGAAATAAATCCTCTTGCTATCATTTCTGATGACTCTTTACTTGCCTTGGACGCTAAAGTAATCATAGATGATAACGCTCTCTTCAGGCACGAGGATTTGCAAAAGTATCTACATCTAAGCGATTTGGAAAAACAAGCTGCTATGAATGGATTCTCATTTGTTGAATTGGAAGGAGACATTGCGATTATAGGCAATGGTGCTGGTTTGGTAATGTCCACCCTAGATATGGTTACTGATGCAAATGGAAAAGCCGGAGCTTTCCTTGATTTTGGGGGAAGAGCCACAAGCGAAACTATTTACGAAGCTCTTAAAGTTATAAGTAAAATTCCGAAAATAAAAGCAATCCTTGTGAATCTATATGGAGGAATTGTGCGAACAGATCTTGTAGCACTGGGTATTCTGGAGGCTTATAAGAATAATATATTGACAGTGCCGGTATACGCTAGAATCTCTGGAGCGCAATCCGAAAAGGCAAAGGAATTGCTCAATGGAAGTAAAGCACGCTTATTTTATACAGTAGAGGAAGCAATAAATGCTGTAGTCCTAAAGATAAACAACAACTAAACAAAGTGAGACGATTTGAGCACACAATTTGATATTTTTCGAATTTTATCAGGGGATGAATCTGATGCTGACTATGAGAAGAAACCTGTAATTATTCAGGGAATTACAGGCAGCTTTGGGTCAACACACACAAAACTAATGCGATCTTACGGAACGAATATTGCCGCAGGTGTTACACCAGGCAAAGGAGGTTCTAAATTCGAGGATGTTCCTGTTTTCAATACTGTGGAGGAGGCAGTAAAATCATCAGGATCAGTCATATCTGGAATATTCGTACCTGCTCCTTTCTTTTATAAAGCAGCCAAAGAAGCTCTAGATAATGGGATTAAACTAATAATAGCAATACCAGAACACGTACCAATTATTGATTCAATAAAAGTGTACGAGTACGCTCAGAAAAAAGGAGCAAGAATGATTGGACCAAATACTCCAGGAGTGATTATTCCAGAGATAATGAAAGTTGGAATCATGCCTGCTCAACCTTTTACTAAGGGGAATACGGTTGTATTTTCACGAAGCGGGACCTTAATGTATGAAGTCTCATTTCATCTATCCAACTCTGGGTTTGGACAACGTTTAGGACTGGGAATAGGAGGCGATCCAATTAATGGAACCAATCTTATTGATTCTTTTGAGTTAATTAGAAACAGAGGGGATGTTGATTCTGTGGTTGTGGTTGGTGAAATAGGTGGTGATGCGGAAGAGCAACTTGCCGACTATATAATAAAGACTAATTTCTCAAAACCTGTTGTCGCCTATATAGCAGGAAGATCTGCTCCCAAAGAAAAACGAATGGGTCATGCTGGAGCTATAGTTTATGGAAACTATGGATCTGCCGATTCAAAAATAAGTAACTATGCTAAGGCGGATGTTCCAGTTGCAAAAAGCCCAAGGGAAGTTCCGTTGTTGTTGAGGACAAAATTAAGAAAATAATTAAGTATCAAGAAAATCTATTTTTATTTGTCCAACATCATATATACTGGGATTCCAATTGGAAAAAAGATTTTGCACAAACTGTATGTTAAAAACTACACACGATTGGATAGAAGAGATAGATGTTATTTACACTTATAAAAGAAAAAGGGTGTATAAATGCGGCAATTGTGGTTTCATTTCAAAAAAAAGAGGTTTAAGACCTTCGTCGGAATCGGTCTATTAGTAGCAGGATCTATTGTAACATCATCTAGTACCAAAATCAGAACGCTCATTAACATAATTGGCTCATAATAGACTATTTACATGAAAAAAAGGTATCTTGTTTATCTAGACAACAAAAATAAATATTTGCCCACAAACGCCAGTAGTGTTTTGCATTCACTGCGTCTGCTGCTACAAGACAATGACCATGTAATAGTCAGGGATATCAGGATTTCTAGTTATTTTATAGAGATAGACGTTAGTACACAGGACAATTCCTCACTGAGCACAGATGATCACAATTTTTTTGGAGCAATCAATATTTTAGGATCCCTGATCAGCCTGGAAGAATTGAATGAAATAGCTGATTCTATATCCGGAGAAGATGCTGTGATGTCATCAGTTTTCTTATTTAATATGGAAAGATACTGGAAATCTCATGAAGTTCTCGAGGGTGTTTGGAAAGATTCAAAAGGACAAACAAAAAGTCTTTTAAATGGGTTGATTTTAATAGATGCGGCATATGTACACTTCCAAAAAGGAGAAAATACTATTTTTTTCTCCATCTTAAATCGCTCATTGGAAAAGTTCAGAGACTGTTCACAATATTTTTACGACATTAATATGGAAGTTTTGCTAAAGGACCTATACAACATAATCCATACCAATAGCGTATCTATAATCAAAATGTATCTGAAATAATTTTGCTTAAGAGGTGGGGAAGGGATTCGAACCCTTATATATTCGCTATCTGTATCTTTGAGTCTGCAGGCGAACGCATGGCCGCTCTGCCACCCCACCAGCTGTTTGTTTTATCATTGATTGAAAACTTATATTTCTTTGGTAATAGTTTTCTAACTTTTCTAGATTGTGGTCCGAACACTCAATAGCATCAAAAATGAGTACGATTTTGACACTATATTGTTACTTGATAAAATTTTTTGATGCGAGGGTTATATCTTCAGATTTTATTGTTTTCCGGTGAGCATGACTGGCCAACAATATAGCCTGCTTAGCAATATTTTCACCCAAGGCTTCTAATATGCTTCTCAATTCATCTGCTGCACTATCACTCACCCTTTCGGCACCATATTTTTTGATAATTCTGTGAATGGAAGCTAGAGCTATTTCCGATTCTGAGTTAATTGCCATTTATTCTATTAGACTTGTTCCTTTGTTTATTAAACTCCTATGTAAAATTGTTTCAATTAAAGAGTTCATTCTTACTATTACATATACATCAGATCTCTTGCGTAATTAGATTGGTATCACAATTTTATAAAGTATTTGTAATTGTTTGCAAAATTTGTATCATAACATCTGAACTCGGGTCAGAAACTTATATTTTTTTACTAAAATTTCCATTGGTGCTAATTACGGAAGAGATCTATCCTTTATCAGTCTTGGTTATAATAATTTCAGAGTCAGAATGCAATTTAGCTTGACCCAGATTTAAGACAACGTTGGGGTTCAGATAACTAGTAAATAGATAATCACTTGTTAATAATATTATAAACGAGGACTAATAATTAATTAGTTGAATCAAACAATGATCAAGTAGTTTGAATTACGTTGATTCACACATTCATTTGTCAGATAAATATTATCAAAAATATCATAGGGTAATATTCGATTACATGCGTCAAGCTAATGTTCAATCAATTTGCGTGTCAGAAGATTTCAATTCCTCTGTAGAGGCGATATCATTAAAAGAAAAATATTTTAAGGACTCTGATCTTTTGAAAGTTTTTGTGGGTATACACCCACAGTTTGCAGCGATTTCTGCTAACCTACAATTGTTTGGAGGTCTTTTCCGATCTAAACTTGACCTTATTGCTGGAATAGGTGAAATTGGACTTGATCCAACGTATGCCAATTTGGATCCGGACAATACACTAGAAAGACAAAAAATAGTTTTCGAAAAAATGCTACATCTAGCAGAAACGTATGACAAACCGGTGTCTCTTCATTCTAGAAGATCTGTCACTGATATTCTTGAGATATTGCCTTCGTACAAAATTAGGAATGCAGTATTCCATTGGTATGATGGGAATAAAAGCAATCTAAAAAGAATAAATGATAAGGGATATTTCGTTTCTTTCGGTCCATATCTCCTGTACTCGAATGATAAACATACATTGTTAAAAGAATCAGATATTAACCTGATTTTGATAGAAACTGACGGGCCGGTCAAATATAGGAATTGCTTTGACGGTGTACTTACCTCTCCTTCTTTGGTAGTGACCATAGTTTATTTTGCCTCTGTTTTATTAAAAAAATCCTTTGATGAATTGTCTGAAATTCTTTATGATAATTCTACACAATTTCTAAGTTAGCCAATCTATCTATGCTCGATCCGCCTTTGGTGAAATCTAATAAAGATAAAAGATAAAATACCCTTGTTTTTTTTCTAATCATGTGGATAGAGTCAAAAAAATGGCCAACGAATTGTTGGAACGTTATCCTGATAAATTTACTAGTGATTTTAACGAAAATAAAGAAACTATAAAGAATTTTGCTATTGTTCGTTCAAAGGAATTACGTAACAAAATAGCAGGATACATTACCAAGAATGTAAATAGAAACCTTGCTCAACAGAATGCTTCACTATCATATTCCGATGAAAATACTGAAACCCGTGAAGAAACTGCAGCAGAATAAGATTGATAACTGTTGATTTACTTGGTGGTATAAGGAAGACAGCAGGGTTTTCAACAGTAAATATCAATGTAACTAATTCGAGCATTAACGAAATACTCGCACTATTGGAGAAGGAATATGATTTGAAAAATAAGATAAAAGAGGATGAAATAATGATCGCCATTAATGGCGTCGAGTCCTCTGTACTGGGTGGAAGGGGAGCTAAAATTTTATCCGGAGATACTATTACAATTTTGTCAGTCGTGCATGGCGGATGACTGTAACTCTTTTTTAAATTATATTATGGCTTGGTGTTCACTATCATATATTGACTTTTGACAATATCTTTAAAGTAATCAAGGTATCCAAAGATCGTATAGGGGTTATAGTTGGAAAGAATGGTTCTGTCAAATCTGAAATAGAATCAAAATGTAATATTATCCTGGATATAGATGGAGATAATGGAGATGTGACGATCCGATTAAAAAACGAAGCATCATTTACAAATAGTGGAATATTCAAAGCATCCGAAATAATAGTGGCCATTTCAAAAGGCTTCTCTCCTGAAAGGGCCTATAGGTTGCTATCTGATGATTCTATACTACAGCTTGTAGACCTACGAGAATATTCTGGGAAATCTATGAATTCCTTAGACAGAATCAAATCTAGACTAATTGGACAAAGCGGTAAATTTAGAAAGAATTTGGAGGATTTCTCTGGTGCTGATATATCAATTTATGGACATTTTGTAGGATTCATTGGTACTTTTGACGAAACGTCTCTAGCTTTAAATGCAATTTTAATGATATGTAAAGGAAGCTCACATAAATCAGTGTACCATATGCTTGAAGAACATAACAGGAAGAAAAAATTAGCAAAAATGGATCTGTGGGAAAAAGTTAAATGAATACACACTATCTAGCCGGAAACATTCAGATAAATAGTGGAATTTTACTCAGTCTATAAATCTCAGGTTAACAATTTCTATACCAATACCAATGGATACTATCTCATAATGATGCATATGTTGTATCATTGTTGAGACTATCTAGTTTTCTTTCTTGTTCCATCTGGTGAACATATCATTGTTTATTCCAAATTGATCAAGTGTTTTTCCAATTATATGTGAAATTAGATCGTCGATTGATTTTGGTTTGTGGTAAAAACCTGGCATTGCTGGTAATATCACCACTCCAATCTCTGCTAATTTTAGCATATTTGATATGTGGATTTTTGAAAGTGGGGTCTCTCTGGGGACTAAGACAAGCCTACGATTTTCCTTGATAGTAACTGAGGCGGCTCGAGAAATGAGGTTATCGTCGTAACCATTGGCAATGCTAGAAAGGGTTTTCATACTACAAGGAATAATTGCCATCCCGTCGGTTCTAAACGACCCGCTAGATATAGAAGCTGCCATATTACTTTCGTCATAGACGAAATTCGCGATCTTTTTGATCTCGTTGACATTTTCGTCCGTCTCAATCTCGATGTTTTTCTCTGCCCACTTGCTAAGTACTAGATGGGTTTCAATCTCGAATTTCTTTAATGCCTTCAAAAGCATAATCCCATAAATTACACCGGAACTTCCTGTAATCCCTACAACTATCTTTGGATTTTCTCCCATGTTCTTTGTTTATTGTGTTTCCAATGTTTTATATTTACTACTCTAATACTCTTTCTAATGCTTACAGTTTTTGGTTCCATTGCTTTAGACACCACCAGAACTCCTTTTGAAACCAAAGAGCGTATCTTGGGAGGGGCTGCGACTTATGCATCCATGGCTGCATCCTTTTTCGTACCTGTCTCACTAATAGGTGCGATAGGTAATGATTTTCCAGATAGTTTTTACACTCAGTTGGGCAACAAGATGGATATAAAGGGGTTAAAACGATTCAGTGATAGAAAAACATTCTTTTATGATTCTACATTTGATTTTGACCTGTCTCATAGGACGACAAACATAACTGAACTTAATGTGATTGAAAATTTTGAACCGACTGTTCCAGTTGAATATAAAAACTCAAAATTTATTTATCTCGCAAATAATGATCCTGAACAAAATATAAAAATAATTGATAGTTTTAACAGCCCTGAATTAATTATTTGCGATACCATTGAATATTGGATTCATAATAAAAAGAACTCTGTTATATCTATGATTGAAAAAACTAATGGGGTAGTAATAAATGACCAAGAGGCAAGACTGCTTTGTAATAATTCTAATCTTGTTAAATGTGGAAAACAACTTTTATCCTATGGTCCAAATTTTGCAATTATTAAAAAGGGAGAACATGGCGTATTACTGTTTATTGGTGACGAGGTTGTACCAATACCTGGATACCCATTAGAAAGCGTTACTGATCCTACAGGAGCTGGAGATTCGTTTGCTGGTGGATTTATGGGATATTTAATTTCAAAATCTAAAAATCATTTAGGTGATGATTTGGCATTAATTAAAGAATCAATTCTTATGGGAAGCATTATGGGTACTTTTGCGATAGAAGAGTTTGGAATAGATGGATTAATGCGATTAACCATTCAGAATATATTGGATAGGTATGACAAATACAAAAAGATGTTACATATTTAGCCTTTTTGGAAAGTATTATTACCAACTTTTGGATAATAGATTATGATCTCTAGTTAAATGAAAGTCCTTATCATTGATAATTACGATTCTTTTGTTTATAATATTGCCCAGATCATGGGTTTATTGAGTACAGATCCTGTGGTGAAACGGAATAATCAGATTACCATTAATGGTATATCTAAAATGAATCCTGATGCAATTATTATATCACCAGGTCCAGGACATCCAAAGTACAAAAAGGATTTTGGAATTTGTACAGATGTGATAACCAGACTGGGACCATCTGTTCCGATTTTGGGTATTTGCTTGGGGCATCAAGGCATTGTGAATGCCTTTGGAGGAACGGTAAAAAGGGCAAAAGAGATAAAACATGGTAAGACCAGTAATATCCAGTTCAACGGCGATACTGACTTATTTGATGGTGTTAAAAACCCGTTTGTGGCAACACGTTATCATTCATTAATTGCTGATAAAGACGATTTCCCAAAATGTTTGAAAATTACTTCTATTTCATTAGACGACCATGAAATAATGAGTGCCTGTCATGAAAGATACCTGATCGAGGGGATACAGTTTCATCCTGAATCAATACTAACTGTTGAAGGTAAGAAAATTCTCTCTAATTTTATTCGAATGGTAAGGAAATGAGTTCAAATAATAAAAATATCGATAAAGATTCGGAAGCAACAAATTGTGACAACAATATCTATGACACAGATAATTTATACTCACAAAACCAAATTTATCTAAAGAAACTCTCGACTGGACAGAGATTAAATAACAATGAAATGAGATCAGTAATGACTAATATCATTAATGGACGTTGTTCTGATGTATTTGTATCAGCTTTCTTGATGGCTTTACATTTGAATGGAGAAGACCTTGAAGAATTAAAGGCTGCAATTGAAATTATCAGAGAATCCTCCATCCCTATCAACCCTGTCTCTGATCTCCCGATAATAGATAATTGCGGAACCGGTGGAGATTTTTTAAACACCTTTAATATAAGTACCACTTCAGCTTTGATTGCTAGCTCTAGTAAAAAAATAATTATAGCAAAACATGGTAACAAATCGTCTTCAAGTTTAAGTGGTAGCGCAGATTTGTTCGAATATGTTGGCTATCGATTGGATAACGATGATATCTTATCTATTGTAAAATCGATAGAAAATAACGGCCTTGGTTTCCTTTATGCTCCGAAATTTCACCCCGGATTACGGTATGTTTCTAGGGTAAGGAAGGAGTTAGGAATTCGTACAATATTCAACAAAGTTGGACCCTTATGTAACCCATGCAGAAATCTATATGGTCAGGTAATAGGGGTTGCCGATCCGACTTTGTTAACCATTATTCCTAGAATAATACCTATTCTTCGTTTGCAGTGCGCGATGATTGTTCGATCTCATGATGGAATGGATGAACTGTCTACCACGAGCAGAAACACTGTAATTCATATCACTTTTCAGGATGGAAAGTATATCGTCCGAAATGAATTATTAGATCCTGTTTCATTGGGTTTGCCCAGATCCTCAATCCAAGAAATAACTGTAAGAGATAGAATGGAATCCATAAATGAAAGTTTACGCATAATATATGGAATACAATCCAATAAGTCAAAGGAAAACATTGTTTTACTCAATAGTGCTGCTGCTTTAATGGTCGGAGGAGAAATTGAATCCTTAACTGATGCAGTATCGATTGCAAGGGATTCTTTAAATGAAGGACGCCCACAAAAATTATTAGAGACTATAATAAAGACCAGTGGAGATGTTTCAAAGTTGGAACAAGCTGAAAAAATGCTAAATATTAAATGTAAGAATTAACTATATTGTATCTCCACCTATTGTTGGGTTAAATTGCTTACACAATAAATATATCTCACTACTCTGTTTCCTACTTGCATCAGGCTTTGTTATGTGGACTGCAGAAAATATACTTTTTACATAGGTGATAAATTCCGGTGTTGCCTCTCCTTGAAATACTTTGTACAGTGCATTTCCATTTGATTTTAGGATTTTTTTAGTTATTTCCACAGCTTTCATTGTCAAGTCAATTTGTTTTAAGTGATCCATCTCCCACAATCCAGATACGTTAGGTGCTAGATCTGATAAGACTATATCTGCCTTGCCTTCCAGATACTTTAATAATAATGTAACCATTTGTTCATCCTCTACATTTCCATTGATTATAATGACATTTGAAATCGGTTCAATCTCTTTCACATCGATCCCGATGACCTTTCCCTTGTTTCCAGCTATTTTGGATGCAAATTGTAACCAACCTCCGGGAGCTGCCCCTATGTCCACTATTTTCATCCCTTGTCTCAAAATGTGATGTGATTTATTTAATTGTGAAAGCTTGTAAACTGCACGGCTTCTATAGCTATTTTCTTTCGCAAGCTTCCGATAGGGATCTCTTCTTGCATCGGCAAGTTTCAATTATATCATACTCATAAATAAACTGGTAACCATTCATAATATTTGTTTCTTGAATAATTCTAGTAATGTTTTTTATAGGCATAAATCTAAAAAAATTTTGTGCGTTCGGATATTAGCCACGTTCAAAATCTAATAAGAAATTATCCTGATTTCCCTAAGCAAGGAATATTATTCAAGGATATCAATCCTGTATTTAGAGATGGTAGATCCTTAGACATCCTTGGGAACCATTTTTATGACCAGTTCCACAAAGTTGATGTTGATTATATCGCAGGTATAGAAGCACGAGGATTTATTTTATCAACGTTATTGGGTTTGAAATTTAATAAAGGAGTAATCATGATAAGAAAAGCTGGAAAACTCCCTGGCAAAACGGTAAAACAAGCTTACGATATTGAATATGGCACAGCAATAATGGAATTGCAGTCTGATTCATTGAGAGAAGGTGACAGAATTTTGGTCGCAGATGACTTACTTGCTACTGGTGGTACTGCATTAGCCGCAGCCAGTCTAGTCGAAGACCTGGGAGGCAGCGTAACGGGATTTGCATTTGTAATGGAACTATCGTCTCTGGATGGGGGGAAACTATTAAGAGAAAGAGGATATCGTGTTCATTCTATGGTGGTTTATTAATATATGCTTGCTATTGATAAATCTGTAGGAATAGCCATAATTGGTGGTACTGGAATCTATGACCCTAATTTATTTAAGATAGAAAAATCCATTAATCCACATACTCCATATGGCCCTACTTCAGACGCCATTATTATTGGCAAATTTGAGGATCAGAGAATAGCTTTTCTTCCTAGGCATGGAAAAGGTCACAGAATTCCTCCTCACATGATAAATTATCAGGCTAACATTTGGGCACTAAAAGAATTGGGAGTTAAGAGAATTATCGCACCTTCGGCAGTAGGTAGTTTGGATTATGAAATAAAACCAGGGGATGTTATGCTTCCTGATCAGTTCCTTGATTTAACAAAAAAACGGGCTTATACTTTTTATGATGGACCAAAAGTATGCCATATTTCTGTAGCAGATCCGTTCTGTGAGGATATGAGAAATATTGTTACCAATTGTATCAACGAAGTAGGCATACGTGTTCATAATAAGGGAACATATGTGTGTATCGAAGGTCCAAGATTTTCTACACGCGCAGAATCTAAGATATATCGGGATGTATTTCGGGCTGATGTCATAGGCATGACTCTAGTTCCTGAATGCATTTTGGCTAGAGAAAGTGAGATTTGTTATCTTTCTGTTTCTACTATTACAGATTATGATGTTTGGGCCGATCAGCCTGTTTCATCACGAGAAATTATAGAAACATTAAACAAGAACGTTGAAACCACCAAGAGGATTCTGGAGAAGGTAATACCTATGATCCCAGAAGAACAAGACAATTGTAGTTGTGGAAATGCCTTAAAGGATGCAGTATTATAAAATTTCAACACTGCGAAATTATTGCTGTTTCTTCATCTGAATGGTAATATCTCCCTCAATAATTTTTCTCTGAATTATCAATATTACTATTTCAGGATCCAAATTTAATTTTCTAATCTTGTCGCTAGTAGTTCTAGAAATCTTGACGTTTATGTTATGTCCACCTATGCGACCAAAAGCTACTGCACTAAAACTAAACTTGTTGTCATAAATCAGAAAGTAACCCGATATTTTGCTGGCCAAAGCCCCTTCTACCACATGCCTTATACTAATGTCAACGTCTAGATTGTCATATTCCTCTGGAAATTCATTTATCATGCTATATCAATTCTTCAGTTATTTCTATACTCTTGTTCACATTTTCTGAAACCAGAAAACTCCACCATTCTTTATCAATGATCTTGAAATTTGATGTATCTACAATTATTTTAGTTTCATCATCGGTATCCAAAAACTCTGTTTTACCATCTTTAGCAATACTTATCAATTTCCATCTATCTTTTCCTTTTCTAAATTTATTTATGGCCACGGCCCAAATTTCGTCGTTCTTAATTTCGGGCATGCCTATCTTATCCGTGATATCAAGAATTCCTAATCTTTTTTCTTCACAAAATAGGTTCTTTGTAATTAAGCTTCTCCAGATATCAACCGCTCCGATATTTCTCCCATTTTCATTTATATTTATTACACCAAAATAGGCAATTTTGTCCTTATTGTTCGAAGAAGTTGAAGATTGCATTCTAAATTATTAAGTTAATCGTTTTCCCTTATTTAGGCCTTACATAATATTTATCTCTCTTTATATCTGATTTTGATAGTTTTCTAACATTATTCCAAGGTTATCGATTTTTGTGTTCTTCTTGAAAAGTATGTTATTTACTTGACAAATCCGTCTATATCTGTTTACTATTGCAAACCTTGGATGCAAGGCTCGAAATTCGTTTTTATTGATTTCAATAACCATTCCTTTCTTTTCTAAACCTTTAGAGATTTCAATAATCTGATCAGATTCTAATTTGGTGTTTTCTTGGAATCCATGAGAAGTAGTTTTTTCTAACTTCATCAATGCCAAAAAATGTCGGTCTCCAACTCATTTATTTGGAGATGTTCCATTAGTAGAGTCTTGATGTGGTTTACTTGATTCACAAGGATATTGTTAGTCGATATTAAAAATAAGTTGTCCTTAGATGGATCTTTATTGATAGGTCCATCAATACCCTGGGATATTAATGCTAGGAATGTCTATCAGGAGACATATCCAAATATTCAAATAATATCTCGTTATATTTAATATATGCCTATTAAAAATGGGTCTGAGTATATCGAAAGTTTGAGAAATAGAGATTTGCAGGTTTATCTTTTTGGAGAACTAGTTAAGGAACCGGTTGATCACCCTATGATCAGACCTTCCATTAATGCTGTAGCTGCTACGTATGATATAGCAGAAGAAGATCCTGAAATAGGTTCTGCAACTTCTTCATTTACAGGTTTAAAGGTTAATAGATTCCTACATATCGCAGAAAATTCGCAAGACTTGGTGAATCAAAACCGTATGCAAAGAAAGCTAGGACAACAAACTGGAACTTGTTTTCAACGCTGTGTGGGAATGGATGCCTTAAACTCATTATATTCTACGACCTATGAAATTGATAAGAAATATCAAACACCATATCATGCAAGGTTAATTGAATTTATCAAAAAAATTCAATCTGAAAACTATGTCATTGGAGGGACAATGACAGATGCAAAGGGGGACAGGAGTTTGTCTCCATCTCAACAAGAAGACCCAGATATGTTTGTCCATGTTGTTAAAAAGGACGACAGGGGCGTTTATATCAAAGGAGCTAAAGCTCATCAGACAGGCTGCATTAATTCACATTGGTTAATGGTGATGCCAACCATGCGTATGAGGCCAGAAGACAAGGACTATGCAATCGTCGGGGCCATACCGGTAGATGCAAAAGGCATTACATATATCTATGGAAGACAATCCTGCGATACCAGAAGCATGGAAGAGGGGGACTTGGATTCAGGTAATTCTCAATTTTCCGGACAAGAGGCACTAATAATATTTGATAATGTGTTTATTCCAAATGAATTGATCTTTATGGAGGGCGAAGTGGAGTTCGCTTCAATGTTGGTTGAAAGATTTACGTGTTATCATAGGCGCAGTTATGTTTGTAAAACCGGATTAGGTGATGTATTGATTGGCGCTTCCGCAGCAATCGCTGAATATAATGGAGTTTCAAACGCTTCCCATATTAAAGACAAATTAATAGAAATGACTCATTTGAATGAAACAATTTTTGCAGCCGGAATAGCTTCTTCGCATCAAGCATACCGGACTCAATCTGGAAATTTCATTAATGATGATATGCTAGCTAATGTGTGTAAACATAATGTTACCCGTTTTCCTTACGAAATAGGGAGACTAGCTCAGGACATTGCTGGAGGCCTTATGGTCACTATGCCCTCTGAAAAGGACTTTAGAGGGCCCGTTACCGGTCCCTTGCTTGATAAATATTTGAAAGGACGAAAAGGTGTATCAACAGAAGACAGGGTTCGTATACTTCGGTTAATAGAAAATATGACTCTTGGTAGAAATGCAGTTGGGTACTTGACCGAATCCATGCATGGTGCAGGGTCACCACAAGCTCAACGTATTCAAATAGCTCGACAGATGCAGCTTGAATACAAGAAGAAATTGGCCAGAAAATTAGCAAAAGTACCAGAAGGCGAGGACACCATATCAAACCCCTCGTTAGCAGAATCATCTGATTATTTTGATAGAATATTTGGAATAAAAAAATAGATTATGGTAGAGTTATATCATATTTATTTTCTAATGTGTAACTATTTGAAAGATTTTTTTTCCGAATAAATGAAGTGATTTTTATTGCCTATTCAGATTTTTGCTGTCCCTATGGTTTAGATCTGAAATTCCGATTCCAATAATTTCTTTTTCTTTTTCATACTAAAGATCTTGTCAGTTTGTCTTACTGCATCTGCACGGGAAAGGTTCAACAACATTGATTGTATTAACATGTAGTTTTCAGGTATTACCATTCCGGTTTGATCATCTGAATATGAAATCTTCAAAGTGTCCTCCTGAATTTTTAATAACTCACTATGAATGTGGACCATAGATGTATCTCCATGGTCGAATTTGAGTTCTGCAGCCTTCTTTCTTATGTCTCCGGTGCCCTTTGCATTGTTGAAAATAGCAACCCCAAATTCATTTTTGAAATTATCTAAGATATTATCCTTAGATGGTGGTCTCCCATTAAACCTGATTGTCATTTGATGGAGATGCATCATTCTTGATGGCACCTTTAAGGCATCGACATACAAATTGGCAGATGGTATGAAATCTTTCAAATCGTCCTGATGATGTGGATTTTTATCCCATTCTATCGAATCCCTTACTTCTTTCTTATCTTCCAGATCTGCCCATCTTCGTACTAATACTACATCAAATCTTTTAATCAAATCACCATAACTTTCAATCAATGGTTGGATTATTTTACCCATTCCAGTGACATTACAGCTACCTTGGATTACAAAATCTTTTTCTAAAGTCTTATCATAATTAACTCTTGAATTGTGGATAATGTCTGCTACGGAATTTCTACCATACCTGTCCTCGCCTCCTTGAAAAATTGCCTTTTTCTTAAGAGGATGATAATATTTCCTCATGTTTTTAATTCCATTTCCTTCTGAAGAAGCATCGATTACTAAATCGGATTGGTTTATTGCATCCTCTATACTACCTGAAATTTCGTAATTTTTGTTTCTAAATTCCTTAATTAATTTGGTAGGCACAAAAACCTTGAATCCCTTGTTTATTGCTTCTTGGGTTTTTTCATCGACTGAATATTTTGCTATACCTAGAAGGTTAATCGATTTATCCTTTGTTAGGGCAGTTGCCAATCGGCTTCCAATTATGCCAAAACCATTAATAAAAACTTGATACACTCTTGGTTTGTAATTTTCACAATATTTAATATATTTTTAATGGTCTTGACCGGCTCTGGTAACTTGAGAGTTAATTCGAGAATAAATTTTATTCAACCTCATCAAATTAACCAAATACATCAAAGATTTTCTGTATTTTGAGCAGGATTTATGAGCCATTGTTCCAAAATAAATTAACTAATTGGAAAAGCAGTATTAGAAAGCAGTTGAAAAATTTCGTCAAGGTAACAGAGCCTCTTGACCATAATCTAAATTCAAGATCACATCCAACTATCTTTTTACAATTTATATAATCTATTATCTTCAAATTGGAGACAGAAATTTTCAAAATATTAGTAATACATATTGCCTTATGCCCGTTTGATCCTTGATCCTGAGGTGCAGGAACTTTGGGTAAGGACAGAGTTTGGTCCTGAACAACTATAAGGCTTGTCCAATCCTCTAAAGTGCTACCTATTTTTCCGGGGTAAAACGGGCAGATCGATGCTCTGTATTTTCTGCAAGATCAAAGAGGGAAAATTCAGCAGAAATATCTTAAATTTTGGAAAAACTGGATTCATATCTGTTTCTCATCATTTATTCTATTTGGTAATCATAAATATTATTCAAAAGCAAAATAAAATTATGGTCTACAAAGAGCTAGAACTAATCTAGTTGAATAATACCAAAGTTATAATAAAGTCAGATGTAAAGCAGCATATTATGACCATGGATGGCGGTAATAAAAGAGATGTAAATATGGAACAAACTGTAAATGATTTAGTACAGGAATCAAAGTTACTTGAAGCTTATTATAATGATATAGTAGCAAAAGAGTCCGTATTACATCGACTGTATGAAGAGTCCCACAACTCCTTTGAAGCATTAAGATCATTGTCTTTAGAATCTGAAACTCTGTCATTAGTTCCGCTAGGAATAGGTGTTTATGTTAAGAGTCTTATTTATCCTATTGAAAAAGTTCTAGTAAACATTGGCGCCGGGGTAGTAGTTGAGAAGAAGAAGGATGATGCCGTCAATTTCATAGAGCAACGCATAAAGGAATTTGAATTGGCTACAAAGCAATTATCAACTCAAAAACAACAGATTTCGCATCGCATGATGGAAATACAAAATACAGTAAATTCTTATGTTGGGCAGATGCGAAGCCATGATGAATCAACACATTCACATCAACAATCACATTCACATTCACACTAGCGGCTGTCGACCCAACGAAGCTAAAGTTTTAGATTATGTATTTGGGATACCTGTATGTTTGATAAATTAAAGCGAGCATTCTCTAATGCTGCGAAAAGCATTAGTCAAAGAGAACTGTCTGAAAAAGATTTGGATGAAAGTCTTTTTGATCTAAATATTGCCCTTTTGGAGAGTGATGTTTCTCAAGAAGTTATAGATGATTTATCCCAGCAAATAAAAGGCAATTTGGTGGGTATGAAATTACAAAAGGATGAAACTGCCGAACAAATTATTGCCTCTACGTTAAAAGATAATTTTTCGAAAATTCTGGCCAAGGCAGGATCAGTTGATTTGATTTCTGCGATTAATGCAAAGAAGGAACGCAAGGGTGGACCGTTTAAGATTGTATTTTTAGGAATAAATGGAACAGGAAAGACTACCACTGTAGCCAAGGTAGCTAATTTATTAAAAAAATCTGGATTCTCAATAGTGATTGCAGCTGCTGATACTCACAGGGCTGGGGCAATAGAACAAATTTCTTCTCACGCAGAAAAGCTATCTATAAAGGTGATATCTCAAAGATATGGTGCCGATCCATCTGCTGTTTCTAGGGATGCGCTAGAGTACGCTAGCAAACACTACATTGACGTTGTATTAATTGATACTGCGGGCAGGATGCAAACTGCAAAGAACCTAATGGATGAAATTGGAAAAATTGTAAAGGTTATCAAACCTGATATTAAACTATTCGTTGGTGATTCGTTATCGGGTAATGATACTATTAATCAAGCCCGAGAGTTCTTTTCATATACCGAATTTGATGGTGCAATCCTGACAAAGACTGATGCTGATGCAAAAGGCGGATCAGCAATATCAATATCATACATTACCTCTAAACCGATTATTTATCTAGGTGTCGGTCAAGGATACGATGATATCATCAGGTTTAACAGAGAAAGATTCGTTGAAACTATTTTCAATAATGAATCTCTTCTTGATTCTTATCGTGCTACTCAAACATCATTGCCCAATGAGAATTACGTGGTCTCTGATATTGAAGGTGCTGATGATGGGAAGGATACGGTTGATCAATTAAAGAATGATGTTTTAGATGAAAGGGGTAGAGTTCTTAATCAGGATTTTGTTTCAGAAGATCATCCGGATTCAGAATTACTTTTAACCAAAAATAGCTCTGAAGTGTTACCAGGTCTTTTTAGAAAATCGATGAATGACGAGTTGAAAATAGATCCATCATCTTCTTCCAATACTCTTGTTGAACAACAGGAATCGTACTCTACAGGAAATTCTACGAGGAAAATTGAAAAAAAATCTGAGACCATGGAAAAAGAAGAAGAAAAAGAAGAAGAAGATGGGAAGGAACAAGGTGAGAAAAAAAGCCGATTCGGGTGGTTTAAGAAAAAGAAATAGATATTTGAAAGCATTAAATTAAAGATTTTTTTCAAAACTAATATTGAAAGAAGATATCTTGAGTCTTCAAGATTTGAGGTCTGATCAAATTTTAGCCGTACTGGATCACGCATCATCCTTGAAAAACCAGTTCAAAGTAGAAGGTTCTAATTCTAAATACCTGGATGGAAAAATCCTGGGAATGATTTTCCAAAAGCCCTCAACAAGAACGAGAATTAGTTTTGAAACAGCAATGCTTCAATTAGGAGGGCATGCCATAAATCTGTCTTTTAGCGATTTGCAGTTATCTCGCGGTGAATCGGTAGAAGACACTGCTAGGACTGTTTCTTTGTATGTTGATATTATGATGGCTAGAGTTTATGATCATAAAGATATCGAACAATTATCAGAACATTCTACTATTCCAGTAATAAATGGTTTATCAGATTTATTTCATCCATGTCAAATTCTGGCGGATTTACTCACTATTAGCGAATATAAGAAAAAATTAAGAGGGATCAATCTGGCGTTTATTGGGGATGGCAATAACATTTGTAATGACCTACTCTTAGGGTGTTCAAAATTGGGAATTAATATTCGAGTTTCTACTCCTATAGGTTTTGAGCCACTGGATTGGGTGGTAGAAATAGCGAGAACATCATCAAAAAAAAATGAATCGACTCTATTGATAACATCGGATCCTACTGAAGCAGTTGTTGACGCCGATGTAATAATTACCGATACACACATTTCGATCGGAAAAGAAAATGAGCTTGACAGCCGAGAAAAAATATTCTTCCCCAAATATCAGGTTAATGATAAATTGATTAAATATGCAGAAAAAGATTTCATCTTCATGCATTGCTTGCCGGCAAAGAGAGGGAAAGAGGTTACATCTCAGATCATTGATGGCCCTCATTCTGCCGTTTGGAGTGAGGCTGAAAATCGTTTGCATGTACAAAAAGCCTTATTGATCAAAGTCTTGGGAGAGTCATCCACCCAGAATAAGAACCATTCCTAAATATTAAAGCATCAAATACTTTAAAATATTCTAAATTTTAAAATAATTTCATATGACAAAGTTTTTGGTAGATAAGACCGTAAACATTCCCGAAGGTAAATTAAAAAATATTACTGCCGGGGGTAAAGAAATCGTAGTAGCTAATGTTAAAGGTGAATACTATGCAATTAATAATATATGCACTCACGCGGGAGCTGAATTGCATGAGGGGATATTAGAAGGCAATGAGCTTGTCTGTCCATGGCATGGTGCTAAATGGAATGTTCAAACTGGTGATCTTGTCTGGTTTCCCCAAAAACTAAAAAACCAGCCGTCATACAACGTGGTGATTGAGGGCGATAATGTATTTGTCGAAATATAATGTTAGTAGTAAGATGACTTCCACAAAACAAGGTAAATATATGTGAAAATTAAAGAGTTTATTTCGACACTGCCTAACACGGTAGTAACCGGGGACAGTGTTGTCATCCCTGATGATTTTATTAGAAAGATGTTCTTAATTTCAAACTTAAGTAAAGATGATGTATTTTATCATCTCGGTATTGGTAACAATCCCTCGACATTACAGATTGCCATCAAAGAATTCAAAGTTAAGAAGGCTGTGGGAATAGATATTAACGCCACAGTTATTGATGAAATCAAATCAAAAACTAAAATCATCAACAATGTTTATGCCGTTCATGAAAACGTTTCTAGTTGTTCCTTAACCGAGGCGACCGTGATTTTTTCCTGGTTTACAGATGAAAAAATAAACAAATTATTATCCGAAAAATTTGAATCAGAGTTAGATAATGGTGCTAGAATTATTTCTATCTGGTCTCCGCCAGCTCTTTTTATACCCAACAAAATTGATTTTCCTATATTAGTGTGTGAAAAACCATTCAAAATTGGAGTTGACATTAAAGATCAACTTAAAGCAATCTACAAAAGCGATTGTATTGATTTTACAGCCTCTTGGAACTTGGCCGACCGGTACATTAAATCTTTTGGAACGGTTGAAGCAAGCCATCATCGATTCTTGAATATCTTACAAAGTTTAATAATATGGTTTAATGCAAGAGATTTAGGAATAGCCTGTGAAAATGAGATTCCACCTCCAGTGAAAAGCTATGTAGAAATATTGAAATATTTTTTTAATATAGATCTAACTGATTTTTATAAAGGAGAAAAGTGAGTTTATTAAATAAATTTTGAAATAATTTTGCTGGATTTGAATGATATTATTTTTTTGATTTTCATAATAATGTAATAAAATAAATTATTAAAATTTTTCTAACAAAAAAATTTTTTATAGTTTATTGTCCATATCTTTAATAACAATCTACCCCAAAGATTATAACTATTGGTATTATGAAGCAGAATTAGAAGATGGACTTTACAATTAATGAGGGGCGAAGAAATTTAACAGTTCCTCTATTAGTTGAATCAGCTATTCTAAATGATGAGGGTAAGCTATCGTCTACTGGTTCGTTATCGGTCAAAACCGGAAAATTTACCGGTCGTTCGCCTGAGGATAAATTTATCGTCAAGGATGAAATTACTGCCGACTCGGTAGATTGGGGGAAAGTTAATCATCCTATTTCTGAAGAGAATTTTGAAAAAATATTCGATCGTATGTCAAAGTATATCCACGAACATAATTTAGGGGAGAAGCTCTACACTTTCGATGGCTTTGTTGGAGCTGATATCTCTTCTAGGCTATCGATAAGAGTCATTACGGACAGGGCATGGCATAGTCTATTTGCAACTCAAATTTTCATTAATGCATCACAAGAAGAATTGTCTCATTTTAAACCTGATTTTACTTTGTTGTCAATTAATGATTTTGCATCTATTCCAGAGTTAGAAGGAACAAAATCTGAAACTTTCATTATCATTAGTTTCAAGAGAAATTTGATCCTGATGGGGTCAACTTCTTATGCTGGTGAAATAAAGAAATCCATGTTCTCAGTTATGAATTTTCTTTTACCTACAAAGGGCATATTTCCTATGCATTGTTCTGCAAATTTGGGTAAAGATGATAAGTCCACCCTATTTTTTGGTTTATCGGGAACAGGAAAAACAACCCTTTCAGCCGATGAAAATCGACGATTAGTGGGAGACGATGAACATGGTTGGTCTGATAATGGTATATTTAATTTTGAAGGAGGTTGTTATGCTAAATGCATCAATCTTAACAAAGACAAGGAACCACAAATATGGAATGCAATTAAGTTTGGTTCCGTAATGGAGAATGTTGTTATCGATCCTTTTTCAAGAGAACCTGATTTTACAGACGGTAGTTTGACAGAAAATACCCGTGTTGTATATCCTTTAAAATTTATACCTGGGGCGGTTATCCCAAGTATTTGCGTTCATCCATCCGTTATAATTTTTCTTACTGCAGATGCCTTTGGGGTCCTTCCTCCAATATCTAAATTATCAAAAGAGGCTGCTATGTATCATTTCATGTCGGGGTACACCAGCAAATTGGCAGGCACCGAACGAGGAATTACCGAACCGAAAGAAACATTTTCTCAATGTTTTGGAGCCCCTTTCATGCCATTAAGAGCTGCAGAATACGCAAAGTTACTTGGAGAGAAAATAACTAAATATGATTCAAGCGTCTATTTGATCAATACCGGCTGGTCGGGTGGTCCTTATGGAATAGGGAAAAGGATAGAACTAAAATATACTAGGCGGATGGTTTCTGCAGCAATCAAAGGCACACTAGATGACGTTTCATATGAGACACACGAAACGTTTAATCTCGACTACCCCAAGTCATGTTATGATGTTCCTGCTTCTATATTAAATCCTCGAAATACTTGGCATGACAAGAATCAATATGACTTTTCTGCCAAAAGACTGGCTAAATTATTCGTAAATAATTTCAGGAAATTTGAACCCATCGCTGAAGAAATTATAAAGGCGGGCCCTAATTTGAAATAGGATTATTTTTCTAGTAATAGATCCAAAGGAATTTTCTCACATCAATCTAAATGTAGCCCGGAGCAGATTCGAACTGCTGTCTCCAGGTTTCTTTTCTATAAGATTCAGAGCCTGAAATCCTTAGTCCTTTTGGAGTTTGACCGCTAGATTCGGCACCATTTTTCTATGGTTCCACCGGGCTTCACGAGCTACACTATGTAATATTTGTTTCCATTATTTTATTTTATCTCTAATCAAATGGAAATAATTGTCAACTAAAGAATAATGTTGTCTACTTTTTAGTACTTATCTCTCTAATTACCGTTCCATAATCGAGATGAACTTTTTTTCTCATGTATGGGATCAATTTATAATGAATCGAATAAATGTTCCTTTCCCGTACCAAAATGCCTTTGACCAATAATGACACAAACCCTCCCGCAACCTTGGAAGGCAAAATTTCTTTGTTTTCGCATACGTAATCTCTCTTGATGTGATATTCTTGTAAAGTAAAATAGTTTCTGTTAACTTCGAGTATTAATGGCCAGATTACGTATTCCCATACCAATCGGCGATTTTCAGTTGAGGCCGCGTGTTTTCCTTTTATCCTTTCCTTTTGTTTGTAATTCTCTAATGTCATTTTCTATGTGTTTTGATCTTTACTAATGGTCTTGATATCATAGTCACATTTAAACATCCGGTTTTATAATTCTACATACATGTCGTTTTCCTACAGGGAAGAGGAAAGAGGTAATGAGGTCTCCTCTGCACTAGATGAGCTCTCAAAAAAATGGAAGATAGATCCAATTATTAGAGATGTACATCTTGGAAAACGTCCAGACGTTCAAGATTATACAATCAAGATAAACCAGGTCACTTATCACATCCCTTTCTTATCTGAATCATCTCTTTTTTTATTGTGGGATTGTCTGTGGCCTGATTGCCATAACTGTTGTAAGAAGCAAGGACGGTTACCCTTAACATCGGGAGATATAGCCAATATTTCAAAACATTTGGGATATGATTTACAATCATCCTTTATACGAAATGAAACTTATGTAGCAACGTGGGATAATGATTCCACTTCAGGTTCAAACTCTCAGGTAATAACCACTCTAACCATGCTTAATTTGAAGAGAAAGCAATCAGAAAATGAAGCTGACAACGGTCACCCTATTACGTGTCGATTTCTAAATGAATGTGGAGCGTGTCAGCTCCATCCGGATAAGCCTGGAGTTTGTTGGCTATATCCTTTTTTTTCGTGGAGTCAAAATGAAAAGAATCGAGTATCTGTACATACATCATTTCAACTTACAGGCGATTGTCCAGGTTTTTACTTGAGTAAGAACTTGGACGACATTATGCCAGTTCTAATCAAGTATTCCGGGATAATCTATAATTATACAATGAATGTTAATACAACAATTAGAGAAGGGTTTGGAAAAATCGACGTTATTAATTAACAAAAAAGTTATTTTTCTCAACAAAAAATAGGTTATTTCGATTTTGCATACCTATTGTTTACATCTTCCCAATTTATCAGATTCCACCATGCATTGACATAGTCGGGTCTTTTATTCTGATAATTGAGATAATAAGCGTGTTCCCAAACATCACACCCTAACAATGGTACGAGATTTTCTGTCCTGGGACTGGTTTGATTAGGCATGGATTTATAGTCTACTTTGGTGTTCTTTGGGTCAAATACTAGCCATCCCCAACCGCTTCCTTGAATACCTACTGTACTTGTAGTAAACTTTTCCTTAAAAGCTGAAAAACTTCCAAATGAATTGTTTATTGCCTCTGCTATAGATCCTTGCGGTTCCCCTCCACCATTTGAAGTTAAATTGTTCCAAAAAATTCGATGATTATCAAACCCCCCGCCATTAAAGTTTATTGCTGATTTTAAATCATTGGGTACACTCCCTAAGTCACTAAGTATTTCTATTATATCCTTATTCTGAACATCTTGAGGACATTTTTCAAGAGCTGCGTTAAGATTGTTGGTATATGTTTGATGATGTTTTGTATAGTGGATTTCCATAGTTTTTGCATCTATATGTGGTTCTAATGCATCATAGCTGTATGGAAGAGGAGGTAATTCGTATTTATTCATTAAACAATTGTGTATACGAAACCTTTTATCCTTTTCCTTTTCTTTATCCGGATCTATGACCTGGCATAATGCCTAATAATTTTTTAGGGACTAACTAACGCAATTACTATCTGGACCTGTTTGGCACCAATCGGAAACATATTTATTTATTCTAAGTAGAATAAAACGGTATTATGGTAATCAATAATGATCTCCTTGAACAACGTAAAAAGATTTCAGAGCATCGTCCCAAGTTTAAGAGACAGGAAAGCTGGAGATACAAAAGATTAGCTGTCAACTGGAGAAAACCCAAGGGCGTTGACAATAAGATGAGAAAACAAGTCTCAGGAGTGCCGCCATTAGTAAAAATTGGTTACCGTGGCCCTAAAATATCGCGTGGATTACATCCTTCTGGTTATGTTGATAATTTGGTTCACAACATAAAGGATTTGATGCTGTTGGATAATACTAAGGATGCAGCCCGCATAGCTCATACTGTTGGAAACAAGAAAAGACTAGAGATTATTTCAAAAGCAGAGTCAATGGGGATCAAACTAATAAACGGAAAAAAATCTGAATCCGATTCATCTAAACCTTCAACCGTGAAGAAAAATCCATCTAAACCTTCAACCGTGAAGAAAAATCGAAAGTAGTGTTATAAATGGTAGTAAATATACATAAAAAAAGAGAACTAGCATCCCGAATTCTTGGAGTTGGGGTTAATAGAGTGAGATTTGAGCCTGACAAATTGGATGACGTGGCCGACTCAATTACACGAGAAAATATAAGATCATTGATAAGTAATGGGTCCATTTGGACCGCAAAAGTTAAAGGCACTTCTAGAGGTCGAACAAGAACTAAACTCGCAACTAAGAAAAAACATGGAATGGGTCCAGGATCCAAAAAAGGCAAAAAGACAGCTCGAGTTGGTAAAAAGGAAGTTTATGTTATCAAGGTACGGTCGATGAGAAGGCATTTAAAGATATTAAAAGAGAGAAAAGATATAACAAATGTACAATTTTGGGCACTGTATAAAAAGGTAAATGGTGCTCAAGTACGTTCCTTGTCTCATCTCAGAGAGCTGGTTAAGATAACAAAAACCCACTAAAATAGTATTTCATTATCTTATTTTTTTCAAACCCGACAGTTCTAACTTTTTGATAATTTGTATTATCATAGTTCTTTCAGACACCTAGTAATGATTTCTTTAAATCTGGGAACGAAATCAAAATTGTCCATTTCCTTATGATTGATCCAGGCGTAGTCTGAATGTTCCCAATCCAATACTACCTTCCTGGTGTTCGAAACAAAACCGAAAGGTTGGATGATTATGAGCAATTCATTGCGAATTTGAACATTTAGTTGATTGAATATTTTTATTAAAATTAATTCATCTTTGTTTATTCCTGTTTCTTCATAGATTTCTGTCAATGCTCTAGAAAGTAAATCTTCATTCTTTTCAAGATATCCACTAACCCCCGCCCATTTTTCTTGCATAGTTTTAACTTTAATACTTCTACGTAAAACCAATACTTCCTTTTGGTTTTTTAAAACTGAGGTAACAACCATCGAGGGTTTATTGGGATTTGAATCAATGAGAATCTTGTCCTTCTTCATTTTACTTGTTGATTTATTATCTGCAGGATGAGTTAATCTGAGTTTAGGATAATAGATCCGACCTTGGGCCTAATTTTAAAAACCTACCTTGAATATACAACTTTAAAATCGTTTAGTGATTTAAATTTAATCTAATTAAGCCATGTTAATTCTTTGAACCAAGAACAAAAAAACTATATTGAGATCATATGTATTTTGTATCTAATTCTTGAGTTCTTAGAAGGGATAATATCCTATCCTTTTCACTACCCATTCCTTTCTTGTCAATATAGATACTGGTTACCTTTTCGATGCTTTTTTTCCACATTTGTTCTAGCATTTCATTGTTGATGAATCTCAAATTATGTTTACTGGCAATAGAGGCGAAGGCGACATTCGAAGTTAGAATTAGATTGTTAAATTTTTGCGGATAATGGTTTCCACCCAACCCTATTGCAATTTCTGATCCTTCAATATTCGATTTCTTATTTGTATTTTGTATCGTTTGCATTAGAGACTCACAAACCATCTTGGCTGTTTTCTTGTCGTTCCATTCTTCTTCAGAAGACCCTATCTCAATGAACAAGATCGGGTTTGAAGATGATGTTGGTCCGTGATGAGAAGATTCAATGGTGAGATCATATTCGGGTAGGTGGTTTTTCATCGAATATAAAATTTTCATGTACTCCTTCTGAAAACTAGGGCATGCAATTCCTATCTCATGTGCTACCCCGCCTAGTGAATTATCAGTTGAAAAATTTCCTGTAAAGTGGGATGTCAATGCGGGTATTTTACTCTTTGATGCATGTTTAGACAAAAAGATTAGTACACTGTTTGGAAATTCTAATTTGTCTATGTTTCTTAAGTGAATTAATTCTTCGTCTGTTACAACTAAATTTAAGTTGTTATATTTTTTGGACCTAAGAAACTTAATTTTGGGATCAGGAGTTTTTGAGTCTTGATTTTTGTCAATATCGACTTTGGTATGATCGTTGGGATAAAAAGAGTCCTCAAACCCTACCTCATTTTTCAAATAGCTTAACATGGTAAAACTGGCAATATCTTTGGAAGAAGTTATGATTGTAAACTTGCTTATCAAGAAGGACTAGAGATCCTGGTTTGGATTTATTTCTTATCCCTGTAAAATAGATATTTAAAATTGATGCTTGAAGTAAATGTTATAAACTTATAAATTCCAAAACAAATACGTTTAATGATTCTATAAGTATGCCAAAAAACCTCCGCAAAGACGATGATGATTTGGATTTGATTGACTTGAATGATGATAAGTATGATAATGATAGTGATAAATCCGATAAAATTCACGCTTTCAATGAACTTGATGAGGGTCAGGATGAAAAAAAATCAATCAAGACCAAGTCGACTAATAAGAACAATACAAAGAGGGCAAAAGATGATAATTTAGGTGCCAAGGAATCTAAAACCAGTGGGAAGGGATCAAAAGATTCTGACAGTCAAACTGAGGATATTACTATGTTGTCAAACGAAGAGGATGGTGATTCAAAATTTTTTGTTGTTAGGGTAGCGGGTGGTCAAGAAAGTATGATAGCATCGATGCTTCAAACCAGGCTACACTCAAAAAAAATAGAGGGTATATATTCGGTTTTATTTCTGGAAAATTTTAAGGGTTATGTAATCGTTGAAGCAGTAGATTCAAATATTGCATATGAAGCTCTGCACGGAATCCGACATATACGGGGACAAATAAGGGGTGAGCTTCCCTTTAAGGATCTGGAGGGGTATCTCATTAAGAAACCAGTAGTTACCGAACTAATTATCGATGACACAGTGGAGATTATTGCTGGACCGTTCAAATCCATGAAAGCCAAAATAATGAGAGTTGATTATGAAAAGCAAGAAGCAACAGTAGTTTTGCTTGATTCTCCATATCAAATACCTGTAACTGTTGACGCTAATTATTTAAAAAAGTCTTTATAGAATTATAAGTGGTTTTTACGTTAGTCTGATTGTAATATCTTATGAGTGAAAAAAAAGTTGTGAATGCATTAGTAAGTGGAGGCGAAGCTAGCGCGGGTCCACCTTTGGGACCTGCCCTGGGACCACTTGGAATTAACATTTTACAGGTTGTTAATACTATAAACGAAAAAACCAAAGATTTTCCGGGAATGAAGGTTCCAGTCAAAGTGGAAGTCGACGCAGAGACCAAACAATTCACAGTTGAAGTGGGTATACCTCCTACGGCTGCCCTTATTTTTAAGGAATCAGGAGTCACCAAAGGATCTGGAACGGCTGGTACTAATTTTGTAGGGAATATCTCGATGGAGGGCATAGTTAAAATTTCAAAAATGAAACTAGATGTTTCGTACGCACAAACGGTAAAATCGTCTTCAAAGGAAATCATAGGTACCTGTCTGAGCTTGGGCATAAAAGTGGAAGATAAGGTGGCAAATGAGATATATCAAGATATTTCGGCTGGCAAATACGATTCCTTGCTATCCTAGTTTTTTTATTTTTTTTCAAATAAATTAATTTTATTTAAGTAAGTTTAAAATATACCAATGACTGCAGTGTAAACTATAATTTTAAGGTGAATGATGGAAATATGTCAATTCAAACAGGATCAGCAGGCGGAATGCCTGTATTAATATTAAAAGAAGGCGCAAGTGAGACTAAAGGAAGAGAAGCACAGAAAAATAACATAAATGCAGCAAAAACAGTCGCAGAAATAGTAAGAACTAGTTTAGGTCCTAGAGGCATGGATAAAATGCTTGTAGATTCGTTAGGTGATGTCACCATTACTAATGATGGTGCAACTATACTGAAGGAAATTGATGTTCAACACCCTGCTGCCAAGATGATGGTGGAAATAAGCAAGGCAACAGATAATGAGGTGGGGGACGGAACCACCTCCGTAGTTGTATTAGCCGGTTCTCTAATTGAAAAAGCAGAAGAGTTGATTACGAAGAATGTTCACCCGACGGTGATTGTAGATGGATATAGAAAATGTGCTGTCAAATCAATAGAACTTCTAAACAATATAGCTATCAAAGTAACAAATAACGAGAAAGAGCAATTAATAAGAATAGCCAAGACATCAATGCAAACTAAACTAGTTTCAAAGGAATCAGATGACCTGGCTAATATGGTTGTCACAGCTGCTCAACAAGTATCTGAGTCTCGAAACGGATCTACAAAGGTCGATTTGGATGACATCAAGGTTGAAAAGAAATCTGGTGGTTCTATTAAAGATACAAAGTTGATAAAAGGAATTGTTTTGGATAAGGAGGTAGTTCATGGAGGTATGCCCAAGAGAGTAGAAAAAGCTAAGATAGCATTGATTAACTCTGCATTGGAAATAGAAAAGACTGAATTCGATGCAAAATTAAACATTACGTCACCGGAACAAATGAAGAGATTCCTTGATGAAGAAAATACGATGTTAAAGACCATGGTAGAAAAAGTGACTGGCTCTGGGGCTAATGTAGTAATATGTCAAAAAGGATTGGATGACATCGCACAACACTATCTCGCGAAAGCTAATGTTTTGACGGTTAGGCGTGTGAAAGAGAGTGACATGACCAAGCTATCCCGAGCTACAGGTGCAAGAGTTATCAACAATCTCGATGACTTGACCAGCAAGGATTTGGGTGCTGCTGATCTCGTAGAAGAAAGGAAAGTTGAAACTGACAAGTGGGTATTCATAGAAGGATGCAAGAATCCAAAAGCTGTAACCATCTTGATACGCGGCGGATCCCAAAGAGTGGTTGATGAGGCCGACCGTTCCGTCCATGATGCACTTATGGTGACCAAAGATGTTTTGGAAAAACCCTTGATAGTAGCTGGAGGCGGATCACCTGAGGCATATGTTTCTGGTAAATTAAGAGAATGGACTAATACATTAACTGGCCGAGAACAACTGGCAGCTGAAAAATTTGCTGAAGCATTGGAAATTATCCCCTTAACCCTTGCTGAAAATGCCGGCATGAACCAGATTGATACATTGGCTGAATTGCGATCTAAACAAAATAAGGGATCAAAATGGGCTGGAATTGATGCCCGTAATTCACGTATTGCAGACATGTCTAAACTTGAAATATTTGAACCGGTATCAGTGAAAGAACAGATTATCAAATCTGCTACTGAAGTAGCATCCATGTTGTTAAGAATAGATGATGTAATTGCTTCAAGTAAATCGGCCGGTGGAGGGGGAATGCCACCAGGTGGAATGGGCGGAATGCCACCAGGCATGGACGGAATGATGTAGAAGAATCAATATTTCTTATTTTTCTAAATAAATTATTTATCTTTTGTTCATGATTGGACCTACTCCAAAAATATTATTTTGATTTTAGAATAACGTCATCCAATAAAATTATATTTGAATTGGAGGTATCAATTGTCGGGGTAGGTAGGATCGGGGTGCTAGCCGTACCCCTTACCGAAAATCGGCTTTATGTCGGGATCAGTAACCGTTAGGTAAATTCGTGAATGGGAGGATACCCGCTCGTTCGACTAGGATGAAATCATGCCGTATCGGATGGCTATGAGCAGCAACTTACATGAAGGTGTAAAATTGACTGTGGATTGTTGAAATGGGTGAGGTCCGGGAGGGAGCAACCCTAAGGCATCGCAGCCGTGCTGTTACGTC